>CAYLZQ010000064.1:0-8394 GCA_964388045.1 uncultured Elusimicrobia bacterium
AGCCTGACTTGGCCTCCAGGGTGGTGGTCCCGCTCTCCAGGAACCCCCGGCACCGCTCGCGCAGGCCCCGGATCAGCTCGGCCTCGCCTGCGGCCCTCACCCCCCTCACCGTGGAGAGAATCCCCCCGCCCGCGGCCGAGATCTCGGCGTACGCGGCGCCCTGGATGCGCTTCTCGAAGTCCTCCAGGCGGGGCGCGGCGAAGACAGGATGGGAGTGGCTGTCCACGAAGCCGGGAAGGACCACGCGCCTGCCCGCGTCCACGATCCTGGCCGAGGAGGCCCCCTTGCGGGCCATGACCTCGTCGCGGGGACCCGCGGCCACGATCCGGCCCTCCTCGACGAGCACAGCCCCGTCTCGGACCAAGCCGAGGGAGGATATCTCCCTTCCCCTCCGGGGGCCCTGGGGCCCGGCCATGGTCAGAAGCTGGGAGGCGTTGAGGACAAGCATGCGGCGCGCCATGGTTTCCGCTCTGCCGAGCTCCGGTTTCCGGCTCGCGCCTCCAACCACTTCTGACCGAGCGATAACGCGAGGGAATGCCGCCTCCAAACTCCGTTGGAAAGCGGCCTCGCCCACCCGCCTTCGGCGGGTTCCCGGGCTCGGTCGCAACCATTTCTGACCGAGAGATAACGCGAGGGAATGCCGCCTCCAAACTCCGTTGGGAAGCGGCCTTGCAGACCCGCTGCGCGGGTACCCCTGCTCGGTCACAGCCTTATTCTACAAAATGGGGTCTTGCCCTGAGGAGGCAAGGAAAGGCGGACAGCTACCGGTAGTTCTTGAACTGCAGGTCTATCCCGAAGTCCCTGCCCTTCAAAAGGGCGATGGCCGCCTGAAGCTCGTCCTTGGACCTGCTCGAGACCCGGACCTGGTCCCCCTGGACGGAAGGGGTCGCCTTGAGCTTGGCCTGCTTGATCGCGGCCACGATCTCCCGGGCCTTCTCCGAGGGGATCCCGGCCTGGACCTGGACCTCCATCCGGGCGGTCTGGCCCAGGGCCGTCTCGATTGCGCCCCTCTTGAAGTTCTTAAGGGGAAGGCCGCGCTTGGCCATGCGGGTGTTGAGGATGTCGAGGAGAGCGTTGATCCGGTACTCGTCCTCGGCCCTGACGGTCAGGGTCTTCTCCTTGGGGCTGAGCTCGATGGAGGCCTGGGAGCCCTTGAAGTCGAAGCGATTGGCGATCTCCCTCATCGCCACCTGGACCGACTCCTGGACGAGGTTCAGGTCCACCTCGCTCACCACGTCGAAGGAAAACTCGGCAGCCATAGGACCTCCTCAAGGAATCCTGATTTTGTGCTTCCTGGCCGCGGCCAGGGCCTCCTCGTAGCCCGCGTCGGCGTGGCGGACGATCCCGATCCCGGGATCATTGGTGAGGACTCGCTCAAGGCGCTCCTCCATCCCCCTTGTCCCGTCGGCCACGCAGACCTGGCCCGCGTGCAGGGAGTAGCCCATCCCCACCCCGCCCCCGTGATGGAAGGCCACCCAGGAGGCCCCGGAGGCGGCGTTCAAGAGGGCGTTGAGGATCGGCCAGTCGGCGATGGCGTCCGAGCCGTCCCTCATGCCCTCGGTCTCGCGGTAGGGGCTTGCGACCGAGCCCGAGTCCAGGTGGTCCCGGCCGATCACGATCGGGGCTGAGATCCTTCCCTTGCGGACCAGGTGGTTGAGGCGCAGGCCCATTGCGGCCCTCTCACCCATCCCCAGCCAGCAGATCCGGGCCGGAAGCCCCTGGAAGGCGACCCTCTCCCCCGCCAGCCTGATCCAGCGCCCCAGGGCCTCGTCTTCGGGGAAGAGCCTGAGGACCTCCCGGTCCGTCAGCGCGATGTCCTTTGGGTCCCCTGAGAGGGCCACCCAGCGGAAGGGGCCCTTGCCTCGGCAGAAGAGGGGCCTGATGAACTCCTGGACGAAGCCGGGAATCTCAAAGGCGTCCTTCACCCCGGCCTGGAAGGCCATGCTCCTGATGTTGTTGCCGTAGTCGAAGCAGACAGCCCCCTGGCGCTTGAGCTCGAGCATCCCGCGGACATGCTCCGCGATCGAGTCCAGGGCGCGCCTAAGGTATTCGCCCCGATTGGCGGAGCGCAGGCCGGCGGCCTCCTCCAGGGAGAAGCCCTTGGGGATGTAGCCCAGCAGGGGGTCGTGGGCCGAGGTCTGGTCGGTCAGCAGGTCCACCGGGACCCTGCGGCGGGCGAGCTCCGGGATCACCTCCGCGGCGTTGCCCAGCAGACCTATGGAGAGGGCGCGGCCCTCGGCCTTGGCCTCAAGGACCCGCCTGAGGGCGCCGTCCAGGTCCGTCTCCATCGCGTCGAGGTAGCGCGTGCGCAGTCGGCTCTCGATGCGGCCAGGGTCCACCTCCACGGCCAGGAAGCTCGCCCCGTTCATGGCCGCGGCCAGGGGCTGGGCCCCTCCCATGCCCCCCAGCCCCGAGGTCACGACCAGGCGCCCCTTCAGGGAGCCCCCGAAGTGGCGCCGCCCCGCCTCGGCGAAGGTCTCGTAGGTCCCCTGGAGGATGCCTTGGGTCCCGATGTAGATCCAGGAGCCTGCCGTCATCTGGCCGTACATGATCAGGCCCTTCCTCTCCAGCTCGTCGAAAACCTCCCAGGTGGCCCACCGGCCCACGAGGTTCGAGTTGGCGATCAGGACCCGCGGGGCGTACTCGTAGGTCCTGAAGATCCCCACCGCCTTGCCGGACTGGACCAGGAGGGTCTCGTCGTTCTCAAGCGACCTCAAGGCCCTCGCGATCCCCCGGAAGCTCTCCCAGTCGCGGGCGGCCTTGCCCCTGCCCCCGTAGACCACCAGGTCCTGGGGCCTCTCCGCCACCTCGGGGTCCAGGTTGTTCATGAGCATCCTGAGAGCCGCCTCCTGCTGCCAGCCCTTGCAGGACAGTCGCCGTCCGAGCGGAGCTCTGACGGCCCTCATAATGACACCCCTTGTAACCGCTCACCTCCCCCTCCCCACTGCTGCGCGCCTGCGGCGCTTGGCCCCCTCAACACGCCTCACCTCCCCCAGGGGAGGTGAGGAGTCACAACCCCTTCAAAATATCCGTTAAGGATCAAGTCTCTCGCATGCTCCATCTTCCCGCTCAAGACCTCGTCCCCCTGGCTCCGGGAGACCCTGGCGCGCAGGAGCTTGAGGCCTTGCTCCACCCCGCGCCCCGGCCTCAAGGGGGCATGGACCTCCACCCCCTGGGCCGCGCAGAGGAGCTCGATGGCCGCGATCTGGGCCGCGTTCCAGACCACGCGCTTGAGCTTCAGGGCCGAGCCCATGCCCATGCTCACGAAATCCTCCTTGTTGGCGGACGTGGGGACCGAGTCGGCCGAGGCCGGATGGGCCAGGGCCTTGTTCTCCGAGGCCAGGGCCGCGGCGGCCACCTGGGCGATCATCCAGCCTGACTCAAAGCCCGGGTTGCGCGCCAGGAAGGGAGTGAGCCTCGGGGCCTGTCCGGATATGAGCTGGAAGACGCGGCGCTCCGAGATGTTGCCCAGGGCCGTGAGCGCGATCGCGGCGAAGTCGAAGGCGAAGCTCAAGGCCTGACCGTGGAAGTTCCCGCCGGAAAGCACCTGACGACCAACGACCAAGGGATTATCGGTGACGCTCCCCATCTCTGTCTCCACGGTGCGACGCGCGGCCTCGAGAGCCTCTAGCGTCGCGCCATGGACTTGGGGCATGCAGCGCAGGCTGTAGGGGTCCTGGACCCGGGGATCGTTGTCGCGGTGCGACTCGCGGATCTCGCTTTGTGCCAGAAGCCCCCTGAGGGCCCTGGCCGCAGCCCCCTGGCCCGGGTGGGGCTTGAGGCGCTGGAGGGCTTGCGCGAAGGGGACCGGGGTCCCTGTCATGGCCTCCAGGCTCATGGCCCCGGCAAGCTGAGCCGCCCGGAAGACCCGGAAGGCCTGGTGGAGGGCCAGCCCCCCTACTCCCTGCATGGCCTGGGTCCCGTTGAGGAGCGCCAGGCCCTCCTTGGCCTGAAGTTCCGCGGCCTTGAGCCGGGCTCTGCGCAAAGCCGCGGAGGCCGTCGTCTTTGCTCCGTTGTCGTAGGCCTCTCCTTGCCCGATCAGCAGCAAGGCCATGTGCGCCATGGGGGCTAGATCCCCGCTGGCCCCGACCGAGCCCCGGCTCGGGATGACCGGGGCGACCCCCGCGTCGAGGAGCCGGGCCATGAGCAGGACGAGCTCGGGCCTGACCCCGGAAAAGCCGCGGGCGAGCTCGTTGGCCCTCAGGAAAAGGACGGCGCGAGCCTCCGCGGGCCCCAGGGGCTGGCCCACCCCGCAGGCATGGCTGAGGACCAGGTTGCGCTGGAGGGCCTTGAGCTGGCCGTCGGGGATCCTGCGGGAGGCAAGCTCCCCGAAGCCGGTGTTGACCCCATAGATGGGCCTGCCCTCCGCGGCAAGCTTGAGCAGGAGCCGCCGGGAGGCCAGGAGCCGCTTGCGCCGAAAGGCCGGCAGGCTGACAGCTCGCCCCGCCTCAGCCACGGCGAAGAGGTCTTCCAGGCTCGGCGCGACGCCGAGCGAAAACGGGGCGCTAGACCCTTTCAATGGCGACGGCGACGGCCTCACCCCCGCCCAGGCAGATGGCGGCCATGCCCCTCTTTGCGCCGCGCCGGTGGAGGGCGTGGAGGAGGGTCGCGAGGATCCTGGCCCCGCTGGCCCCGATCGGGTGGCCGAGGGCCACGGCCCCGCCATGAACGTTCACCTTCTCGGGGGGAAGGCCCGCGAGCTTCATGACCGCCAGAGCGACCACGCTGAAGGCCTCGTTGAGCTCGAAGAGGTCGACCGAGTCCTTGGACCAGCCGAGCTTGGCCAGCAGCCTCTCGATCGCCCCGGCGGGCGCAGTCGTAAACCACTGGGGCTCCTGGCTGAAGGTCGCCCAGTCCGCGATCCGGGCCAGGGGTTTTTTGCCCGCGGCCCCCTTGGGGCCGGCCAGGACCAGGGCCGCCGCGCCGTCGTTGATCTTCGAGGCGTTGGCGGCGGTGATCGTCCCTCCGGGCTTGAAGGCGGGCTTGAGCTTGGGAATCTTCTCGGGCTTGGCGCGTCCGGGCTCCTCGTCGGCCGAGATCCCGTCCACCGGGCATATCTCGGCCTCGAAGGCCCCGCTCCTCTGGGCCTCCAGGGCCCGCTCGTAGCTCTTGGCGGCGTAGGCGTCCTGTTCGGCGCGCGGGATCTGGTGCTTCTCGGCGCACATCTCCCCGCAGTCGCCCATGTGGACCTGGGAATAGGGGTCGACGAGGCCGTCCCTCAGGATGGAATCCACGAGGGTGGCGTGGCCATAGCGATAGCCCGTGCGCGCCCTTTCCAGGAGAAAGGGGGCCTGGCTCATGGACTCCATCCCTCCGGCAAGCCCGTAGTCCTCCTCCCCGAGCCTGATCGCCTGGCCGACCAGCATCACGGCCTTGAGGCCGGAACCGCAGACCTTGTTGACGGTCGTGGCTCCCACCGAAGGGGGGACCCCGGCCAGGACCATGGCCTGGCGCGCCGGGGCCTGGCCGATCCCGGCCGAGATGACGTTGCCCATCACGACCTCGCCCAGCTCCTCAGGCTTCACCGCGGCCTTCGCGAGGGCGGCGGCGATGGCCTTGGCCCCGAGCTGGGGGGCGCTGTAGCCGGCCAGGGCTCCGCTCAAGGATCCGATAGGGGTTCGCGAGGCGGAAAGAATCAAGACATCGGTCACTGGGCCTCCTTAATATGAACGGCTCCTTCACCCCCGAAAGCCCCCGCCATGTTGCGGGGGTCTCCTTATGAATAGTATACCACGCGGGCCGCAAGCCCGCAGAGGATAGAGACCCCCGCGCCGAGATAGAAGCTCGTCCACGTGAAATCCACGATCCCCTTGGAGCGGATCGTGTGCATGACGGCCAGCCACGCGAGGGCCAGAAGCGCGAAGACGTTCCCCGGGATCAGGAAGCAGAGGCTCAGGACCAGCCTTTCCAGGATGGTCAGGTACTTTTCCCGCGCGCCCGGGAAGAGCCTGCCCGAGAGGTCCTTCTCGACGAAATAGATCAGGACCGTGCAGGCGTGGGTGACCAGGACGAGGAGGCAGCCCAGGAATGGCCACTTCTCGGGGACCAGCACTGGGGGGATGCCCTTGAAGCCCTCCGGGATGACGGCGAAGATGATCGCGTAGTGGATGACCTGGTCCCAGAAGAAATAGAGGGTATTGTCCGGGGTCTTATAGCGGAAGATGGTGAAGACCCGCCACTGGTCCTCCAGGAAGTGGCTCAGAAAGACGATCAGGATGCAGGCCCAGCCAGAAAGGCGCAGGCAGGACAGCTCCACCCAGGTATCCCTCAGATAGGGATAGGTTAGGGCCGCGTAGCAGACAGGGTGGGTCGCGCAGTGGACCAGCATCCCCCAGAGGCTGGAGCGCTTCCAGCGGTTGACGAAGTTGCTCTGGAAGGTGAAGTCCGCCAGGAGATGTCCGAACATCAGCCGCCAGAAGATGACCATCTACTTGGCCGTCAGGTTGATGACCCCGTCCCAATCCTCCTGGGGTGGGATCACGCTGTAGTCCTTGGAGGCGTTGAGGTAGAAGTTGGCGGGCCCGTCGTCGGGAAAGACCTTGGCGACCTCCCCGAAGGCCGTGGCGGCCTCGGCGTACTCCCTCTTGACGAAGTGGGCGAGGCCCTTCTCGTAGAAAGGGAGGGCCTTCTTCCAGGTCTCGGAAAGCCGCCCCCTCCTGGCCAGGAGCTCGAAGACCCGGATCGGGGTCGCCTTGCCCATCACGCGCACCCTCCCGAGCTCGCGGGCCTCGACGTGCTCCTTGGCCTCCTGGTAGGTGGCCTCGCTGGCCATGATGTGGGAGCCGAAGAACTTGTTGGCCCCCTCCAGTCGCGAGGCCAGGTTCACCTCGTCGCCGATCACCGTGTACTGGAGCTTCTTCTCGCTGCCGGTCAGACCCACGGTCACGGTCCCCGAGTTGAGCCCGATCCGGATGGCCGGGACCTCGGGGAGGCTCGGATCGAGATCCTTGTTGAGCTCCTTCATCTTCTCCTGGCACTCGATGGCGGCCAGGCAGGCCCGGGCGCGATGATCCCTGAGCTCCAGTGGGGCGTTCCAGAAGGCCATGATGCAGTCCCCTATGTACTTGTCCACCACCCCCTTCTGCTCGTGGACGATGTGGCTCAGGGCCGAGAGGTATTTGTTCAGAAAGAGGATCAAGCCCTCCGGGGACATCTTCTCGGAGATGGTCGTGAAGTGCGCGATGTCCAGGAAGAAGACGGTCATGTCCCGCTTCTCCCCGCCCAGCTTGACCTTCCCGGGGTCCCGGGCCAGGTCATCGACCACCTCGGGGGCCACGAACTGGCCGAAGAGGTTCTTGATGAACCTCTTCTCGCGGCCCTCGGTCAGGACCCGGTGCACGGTCTGGGCCAGAAAGGCGCAGACCAGGGCGATCAGGGGGGCCACCAGCTCCAGGCGCACGCCCTGCCTGAAGAGCCCGTTGACCAGGCCGAACCAGCAGAGGACGACTCCTCCCGCCACCGCGCTTCCGGCCAGGGGCGAGAGGCGCAGGAGAAACATGGGAAGCCAGATCATGAATAGGATGATGGCCAGGACCCACTTCCTCGTGATCGGCCGCAGGAAGTCGCCGTGGAGGATGTTATCGATCAGGTTGCAGTGGTACTCGACCCCGGGGGCCGCGGAGATGAAGGGGCTCGGGTAGTGGTCGAAATACCCCAGGGCCGTGGAGCCCACCAGGACCAGGGACCCCTTGAGGGCCTTCCTCTGCTCCTCGGCGAGATCCCCGCTCAGGAGGTCCAGGACCGAGATCGTCCTGTAGGGCGAGAACACCGTCTCAAGGTTGTGGATCTTGCCGACCAGGGGCTCGTCCCGCTTGGGGTGGCGCAGCCAATTCCTCGGAGCCCTGAAGTTGATCATGAGCACCTTGGGGAGGGGGTCCGCGTACCTGCCGAGCACCTCCTCGAGGGGGGTGCCCGTGTAGCTGGCGAAGGCCACGGCGTCCAGGCTCGGGGCCATGCGCTCCATGTTCTTGGGATCCTGGGACCGCCGATCGAAGAGCATGGCCCGGCGCACGTGGCCGTCCCTGTCTATGATCTGCTCTATGTTCGGATAGCCCAGGAACTCCGAGGCCTCCAGGAGGCCCGCGATGGGGTAGAAGGTCCTGACCTCCTCCCCGAGCTGGGTCTGAGTGGTCTCGGTGTGGAAGAGGTGGACCGTCTTCTTGAAGCGACGGGAGGCCGCCAGGAGCTCGCGGTCGTACTCCGGGTGGTCGCGGCCGGGCTCCATGAACATAATGTCGAAGGCCACGCTCTTGGCCCCGTAGCCCTTGAGCCTGTCCAGAAGGCGGGCATGAACGTAGCGGGGCAGGGGAAAACCGTGCTTCTTGCCCGTGTCCACGTCCATGGCCGCGACGATGATCCGAGGGTCTCCGCTCCTCAGGGAGGACTCGTGGATCC
>CAYLZQ010000065.1:0-8345 GCA_964388045.1 uncultured Elusimicrobia bacterium
CGTTCCCCGGATGATGTGATAGCGGACGCCGGGCAGGTCCTTGACGCGCCCCCCGCGGATCAAAACGATCGAGTGCTCTTGGAGGTTGTGGCCCACCCCGGGGATGTAACCGGTCACCTCGATCCCAGCCGTGAGTTTGATGCGGGCCACCTTCCGGAGGGCCGAGTTGGGTTTCTTGGGGGTCGTGGTATAAACGCGCGTGCAGACCCCCCTGCGCTCCGGACATCTCATCAGGGCCGGAGCCTTGGACCTCTGGCGGATCTTTTCCCTTCCGATGCGGATGAGTTGGTTGATCGTTGGCATTAGCCCTCCTTGGCCTGGGGCTGGGCGGCCGTCTCCACGAGCCTCTGGCGGGCGTGAAGCCCGGTGCCGGCCGGGATCATGTGCCCGATGATCACGTTCTCCTTGAGGCCCTTCAAGTAGTCGATCTTGGCCGTCGTGGCGGCCTCCGTCAGGACCCGCGTCGTCTCCTGAAAACTGGCCGCCGAAACGAAGGAGTTGGAGGCCAGGGAGGCTTTGGTGATTCCCAGGAGAACTGGCTCGGCCTGAGCCTCCTTGCCGCCCTTGGCTCGGATCTGGCGGTTGGCGTCGGCAAAGACGAAGCGGTTGACGATCTCCCCTTTCAGGAAAGAGGTGTCGCCGGAATTAACAATCTTGACGTTCTGGAGCATCTGCCGGACGATGCACTCGATGTGGCGGTCGGAGATCGAAACCCCCTGGAGGCGGTAGACCTCCTGGATGGCGTTGACCAGGAACTCCTGGACCTCCTTGATCCCTTTGACCCGCAGGATGTCGTGCGGGTTGATCGCCCCGTCCGTGATCGCCTCCCCGACCCCCACGCGGTCCCCCTCGTAGACCACAAGGTGCTTGCCCTGGGGGATCACGTACTCCCGCACGAGATCGGTCTCCTCGTTCCTGACCGAAACCTGGACCAGCCCCTTGGGCCCCACCCCGAGGGAAACCACACCCTCGATCTCCGATATGATGGCCGAGCTTTTGGGCTTTCTGGCCTCGAAGAGCTCCGAGACCCGCGGCAGCCCGCCCGTGATGTCCTTGGACTTGGTGACCTCCTGGGGGATCTTGGCCAGGACGTCCCCGGGTTGGACCTGCTGCCCTCCCTCCATGACCAGGGTCGTGTCGGCCGGCAAGGGATAGTTCGCGGCGGCCTTGCCGCCCTTCTCGATGATGATCCGAGGGTTAAGCCTTTTCGCCCCCCCCTCGCTCCCGGCCCGCCGGGTCTCCTGCTCGATGATCTTGCGCTCGATGATACCGGTGATCTTATTGCGCTCCTCATGGAGGGTCACCCCCTCCTTGACATCCACAAGGCGCACCTCGCCCTCGTGCTCGGCCACGATGGGCATCGTGTAGGGGTCCCACTCGGCCATAAGCTCCCCGGCCTGGACCTTGGCGCCTTCAGCGGCCTTCAGGCGGGAGCCATAGATCAGCTTGTGCTCCTCGGTCGCCCCGGTCTCCTTATCGTGGATTCTGATGCCCCCGGCGCGGGAGACCACGACCATTTGGCCGTCCCGGTTCCTAAGGGTCCGGACATTCGAGAACTCGACCGCCCCGGACCTTACCGCGACGATCTGCGAACGCTTGGTCACGCGCGAAGCCGTCCCGCCGATGTGGAAAGTGCGCAGGGTCAACTGAGTTCCCGGCTCGCCGATCGACTGGGCGGCTATGATCCCTACCGCCTCCCCCGCCTCAACCATCCGCCCTGTCGCGTTGTTCATTCCATAGCAGCGGGCGCAGACCCCCTGGCGCGCCTCGCAGGTCAAGACCGAGCGCGCGCGTACCATCTCGACCCCGGCCTCCCGGACCTGGGCCGAGACCTCGGAGGTCACGACCCCTCCCGCCTTGCAGACCACCCTCTCGACGACTTTGCCCTTGGAATCCGCGGCAGGGGCCGAGACCTGCTCGAGGACGACGCGCCCCAGGAGGCGTTCATCGAGGGGCTCGATCACCTCATCGCCCGCCGAAAGGTCGCCCAGACGCACCCCGTTGATCGTCCCGCAGTCCTCCTCCGTGATGACCAGGTCATGGGCGACGTCCACGAGGCGGCGGGTCAGGTAGCCGGCATCCGCGGTCTTCAAGGCCGTGTCGGCCAGCCCCTTGCGGCCTCCGTGGGTGGAGATGAAGTATTCCAGGACCGTCAGGCCTTCCCGGAAGTTCGAGACGATCGGCTGCTCGATGATCTCCCCGATCCCGCCGGTCAGCTTTTTCTGGGGTTTGGCCATCAACCCGCGCATCCCGGCCAACTGCCTGACCTGCTGGCGGCTACCGCGGGCCCCCGACTCGGCCATTAGATAAATAGAGTTGAAACGAGGCCTGTTCGGGCTGTGCCTCTCGAACTCCTCCTTCTTCATCTCATCGAACATGACGTCCGCGATCTTGTCGGTCACATGGGTCCAGATGTCGATGATCTTGTTGTAGCGCTCGTTCTCGGTGATGACCCCGTGCTTGGCCTGCATCTCGATCTCCTTGACCTTCCTGCGGGCCTGGGCGATCGCCTCCTTCTTGATCTGAGGAATGTGCATGTCGGAGATCGAGATCGAAAGCCCCGCGATCGTCGCGAAGTGGTAGCCCATGCGCTTCAAATCGTCGAGGAGTAGGACCGTACGGTAATGGCCCAGGGTCTTATAACATCGCTCCACGAGCTGGGAAAGCTCCTTCTTGCCCTGCGCCGAGTTGATGTAGCCGAGCTCCGGAGGAACGATCTCGTTGAAAAGGACCCTCCCGACCGTGGTCCAGTCCGTCCAGCGGCCGACCTCGACGGGCTCCGTCTTGCGGCCGTGGCCCTCCAACTCGGCGATTTTGTTGAGCCCCCGGACCTTGATGCGGGCATGAAGGCCCGCCGTCCCGTTCTGGTAGGCCGTGATGACTTCGCCCTTGTCTGCGAAGATCATCCCCTCCCCCCGCTCCCCGGCCTTGTACTTGGTCAGGTAGTGGAGCCCCAGCACCATGTCGTGGGAGGGCACCGCGATGGGCTTGCCGGAGGCAGGGGAAAGGATGTTGTTGGAGGCCATCATCAGGACCCTGGCCTCCAACTGGGCCTCCTGGGAGAGCGGGACGTGCACCGCCATCTGATCCCCGTCGAAGTCGGCGTTGAAGGCGGCGCAGGTCAAGGGATGGAGCTGGATGGACTTGCCCTCGATCAAGACCGGCTCGAAGGCCTGTATCCCCAGGCGGTGCAGGGTGGGCGCGCGGTTCAAGAGCACCGGGTGGTTCTTGGTCACGTATTCAAGGATGTCCCAGATCTCTGGGCGGGCCTTGTCGAACATCCGCTTGGCCGCTTTCAGGGTCAGGCTCTGGGCCTTCATCAGCTCCCGGATGATGAAGGGCCTGAAGAGCTCCAGGGCCATCTCCTTGGGCAGCCCGCACTGGTTGAGCTTAAGGTTGGGTCCCACCACGATCACGGAGCGGCCCGAGTAATCCACCCGCTTGCCCAGGAGGTTCTGCCGGAAGCGCCCCTGCTTGCCCTTCAGAATGTCCGAGAGGGACTTCAAGGGACGATTGCCGGCTCCCACGACCACGCGGCCGCGGGCCCCGTTCTCAAAAAGCGCATCCACGGCCTCCTGGAGGAGGCGCTTCTCGTTGAAGACCATGACCTCGGGGGCGCGCAAAGCCTCGATGTGCTTGAGGCGGTTGTTGCGGTTGATGATCCGCCGGTAGAGGTCGTTCAAATCCGAGGTGGCGAAGCGCCCCCCCTCAAGGGGGACCAGGGGCCGCAGCTCCGGGGGGATCACGGGCAGGATCGTGGTGACCATCCACTGGGGCTCGTTGCCGGACTCTACGAACCCCTGCAATATCCGAAGGCGCCGAATCAACCGCGAACGCTCCGCCTCGGAGGTGACGGTCGCCAGCTCCTCGAGGATATTGGCCGCCTCCTCCTTGGGCCTGACCTTGGAAAGGAGGGTCCGGACTGCTCCCGCCCCGATATCCACCTTGAGCTTGGAGCGGAACTCGGCCTTGGCCTTGCGGACCTCTTCCTCGGAGAGGATGTCCTTGGCCCGGTAGATTGTCCGCCCCGCGGAGTCCACAAGGTCCTCGAGGACGGCATACATCGCGTAGTAGATGACCCTCTCGAGGTCCATCGTCTTCATGTCCAGGACGATCCCGATCCGGGAAGGGGTCTTCTTCAAAAACCAGATGTGGGCGACCGGCACCGCGAGCTCGATGTGGCCCATCCTCTCGCGCCGGACCTTGGACTCGGTCACCTCCACCCCGCAGCGGTCGCAGACTATGCCCTTGAACTTCACCCACCGATATTTGCCGCAGGCGCATTCATAGTCGCGGACCGGCCCGAAAATGCGCTCGCAGAAGAGGCCGTCCCTCTCGGGCTTGAGGGTCCGATAGTTGATCGTCTCGGGTTTCTTGACCTCTCCGTAGGACCAGGAGAGAATCTGCTCGGGCGAGGCCATCGAGAGGCGGATCGCGTCGAAGTCAAA
Organism: uncultured Elusimicrobia bacterium; assembly: GCA_964388045.1. Lineage (GTDB taxonomy): Bacteria > Elusimicrobiota > Elusimicrobia > UBA1565 > UBA9628 > CAYLZQ01. The sequence goes on from CAYLZQ010000065.1 coordinate 4,449, forward strand.
GAAGTCGAGCTGATCGGTCTTCTTTTTCTTCTTGCCGCCCAGAGACAGCTTCTTTTCCGCGGTCGCTATATAGGCCATGCTCTCCCTCTCATTGGCCGCCTGCACGAGACAAAAGTCTCTTTCATCCCTTCTTGACGGCCTCCTTGGCTTCCTTCTTGGCGCCTTCCGCCTGGGCGCGGCCCTCTTTGCCCAGCTTGAGCAGCTCAACGTTGAGTCCCAGGGCCTGCAGCTCCTTGACGAGGACCTTGAAGGATTCGGGCACCCCAGGCTGGGTGGGCGCTTCCCCCTTGATGATGGCCTCGTACATCTTGGTGCGCCCGGTGACGTCGTCGGACTTGACCGTCAGGAACTCCTGGAGGGCGTAGGCGGCGCCGTATCCCTCGATCGCCCAGACCTCCATCTCCCCGAAGCGCTGGCCGCCGAACTGGGCCTTGCCGCCAAGGGGCTGGCGGGTGATGAGGCTGTAGGGGCCGGTCGAGCGCGCGTGGATCTTGTCCTCGACCAAGTGAATCAACTTCATGATGTACATATAGCCGATCGAGACCTTCTCGTGGAAGGGCTCGCCCGTCCGCCCGTCGTAAAGGGTGATCCGGCAATCGTCGGTCGGCAGGTACCTCTCGGGAGCCCCGCCCTCCCGGAGGGCCTTCTTGGCCTCGGCCACCTTCTGCTTGATCTCGGCCTCGGTCGCGCTGTCGAAGACCGGATTGATCATTTGGGCCGAAAGGGTCTGGGCGGCCCAGCCGAGCATGGTCTCCAAAAGCTGCCCCACGTTCATGCGAGAGGGGACCCCAAGGGGCGAGAGGACGACGTCCAGAGGGATGCCGTCCGGCAGGAAAGGCATGTCCTCCTCAGGAAGGATCTTGGCGACCACGCCCTTGTTCCCATGACGGCCGGCCAGCTTGTCCCCAACCTGGAGCTTGCGTCGGCTGGCCACGTAGACCTTGACCACTTTGTTGACCGTGACCGCCAGGTCATCCCCCTGCTTGACGCTCTCCTTGGCGCGAGCCGCCTCCTCGCGCAGCTTCTTCTCCATGACCCGGTAGAACATCTGGAGGCGCTCCTCCTCGGCCTCGCGCCTGGAGGCGGAAAGGGAGGAGAGGGCCGCCAGGCTCTCCTTGCGGTGGCTCCTCAAGGCCGCCAGGTCAGCCTCGAGCTTCTCGCTGATCTGCTCGATGCGCTTTCGCTCCTCAGGCTTGGCCAGCTTCTCGCGGCGCACGAAGACCCGCACCCCGATCACCTTCCCGCTCACCCCGGGAGGCACGCGCAGGGAGGCGTCCTGCACGTCCTCGGCCTTCTTGCCGAAGATGACCTTGAGGAGCCGCTCCTCCGGAGTGAGCTGCTGCTCTCCCTTCGGAGTGACCTTCCCGACCAGGATATCCCCCTGGCGAACGACGGTCGAGGGGATCACGATCCCTGCCTCGTCCAGGTGGTCGAGAGACTCGGCTCCCACGTTCGGGATGTCCCGCGTGATCTCCTCGGCCCCCAGCTTGGTGTCCCGCGCCTCGACCTCGAACTCGGAGATATGAACTGAAGTGAAGATATCCTCCTTGACCAATCTCTCGGAAACCAGGATTGCGTCCTCGAAATTGTAGCCCTCCCAAGGCATGAAGCCGACCAGGAGATTGCGGCCCAGGGCGAGTTGCCCTTCGCAGGTTCCCGGGCCATCGGCCAGGACCCGGCCGGCCTTCACGTGCTCCCCGGTGCGGATCAGGGGGGCCTGGTTGACGCAGGTGTCCTGGTTGGAGCGGCGGTACTTCTTCAAGGGATAAAGGTCGATGGAATCCTCCTTCTCCTTGCTGTCGGCCAAAACCGCGATCAGGTCCCCCGCGGAATAGATCACGCGCCCGGAGCGCCTGGCCACCACGCAAGCCCCGGAGTCGCGGGCCACGGCCTCTTCCATTCCGGTGCCCACGAGTGGAGGCTCGGCGATGAGCAACGGCACGGCCTGGCGCTGCATGTTTGAGCCCATGAGAGCCCGATTGGCGTCATCGTGCTCCAGGAAGGGGATGAGGGCCGCCGAGACCGAAACCACCTGCATCGGCGAGATGTCCATGTAGTCGACCTTGGACGGCTCCATAAGCGGGAAGTCCCCCCGCGAACGGCAGCTGACCAAGTCCGCTGCGAGGCGCTCCTTCTCCAGGGGAGTGTTGGCCTGGGCCACGATCAGGCCGCTCTCGGTGTCCGCGGAGAGGTAGTCCATCTCGCCCGTGAGCCTGCCCTTGAGGACCTTGCGGTAGGGCGACTCGATGAGGCCGAACTCGTTGATCCGGGCGTAGCTGGCCAGGCTCGTGATCAAGCCGATGTTCGGCCCCTCGGGAGTCTCGATCGGGCAGATCCGGCCATAGTGGGTATAGTGGACGTCCCTGACCTCAAAGCCCGCCCTCTTGCGGTGCAACCCCCCGGGACCCAAGGCCGAGAGACGCCTCTTGTGGGTGACCTCGGAGAGAGGGTTGATTTGGTCCATAAACTGCGAAAGCTGCGAGGTCCCGAAAAACTTGCGCAGGATCCCAACCATCGGAGCGGTGTTCAGGAGATTCCTAGGGGTCAGCAGGGCCTTGTCCTGGACGCTCATCCGGTCCCGGATCACGCGGGACATCTGGGCTAGGCCCACGCGTATCTGGTTCTCGAGGAGCTCCCCGACCCCGCGCACTCGGCGGTTGCCCAGGTGGTCGATGTCGTCTAGCTTGACCGGGAAGTTTTTGTCGAAGAACCCCGAGACCGCCGCCCTCCACTCCTGGACGACATCGGAAAACTCCACGAAAGAAATCCGGTCCTTCTTAAGGCCGTGCTTCGTGGCGTCCTGGTCCTCGTCAGCCTCCCTCTCGTGGAGGTCGATCACCGGCATCTTGTCAAGGGGCTCCCCGTTGGCGCGCTTGGCGTAGTCCTGATAAGCGGACTTGAACTCCCCAAGCCCCTCGCACTGCCTCCCTCGGACCGGCATGGGGGCGGTCTTGGGAAATCCCTCCTCGAGGTAGGTCACCCCGCAGTTCAAGGCGATAAGGTAGCGCATCGTCGCGATGACGTCCTCGCCGCAGAGCGTGCGCCGGGAGAAGGAGGGGAGAGCGAAGTGCTTATGCCTTCGGTTGTCCGGGCGCACCATCGCGTCGCGCCGGGCGGCCAGCCTCCAGAGGTAGTAATGGAGCTTTGTCGCGATCTTGTGGCGGCCTACCTTGGAGAGATCGTATTTCCTAAGGTTCTTGAAGACCAGGTTGTCGAGGTGGGCTTCAGCCTGCCCGGGGACGATGAACTCTTGGCCGCGCAGCTTCTTGTAGATGTCCTGCTGGGCCTCCTTGACGCTGCGGATCTTGTCCTTGCGCAGGGTCTCCAGGATGGTCGGATCGTCCTTCTCAGGATCCCCGGTCAGGAGCCTGATCTTCTCGACCCTCTTGTCGAGCAGACGCTTGATGACCTCGTGGGTCACCTTCTTGCCGGCCTCAAGCAGCACCTCGCCCGTGGCCTGGTCTACGACATCCTCTACTGATATCCGGTGCAGGAGCCCCACCACCGAGTCGGGAGAGACCGCGACTTCCTCGTAGGGATAGAATATCTTCAGGATGTCCGCATCCGCCTCGATCCCGCAGGCGCGCAGGAAGGTCGTGGCCTCGAACTTTTTCTTGCGGTCGATCCGAACATAGAGGACATTGTTCAAGTCGTACTCGAACTCGATCCAGGCGCCGCGGTAGGGGATGATCCGAGCGAAGAAAAGCTTCTTGCCCAGGGAGGATATCTTCTTCTCTTCGTCCTCCTCAAAGATAATGCCGGGGGAGCGATGGAGCTGGCTGACCACCACGCGCTCGGCCCCGTTGATGATGAAGGAAGCCGTCTCCGTCATGATCGGGATCTCGCAGAGGACGACCTCCTGCTCGATGATCTGCTTGAGCTTGCCGGAGGGCTGGC
>CAYLZQ010000066.1:0-8292 GCA_964388045.1 uncultured Elusimicrobia bacterium
GAGGTCCATCATCTCCCTGATCGCCCTCTGGGCCGCGTCGATCTGGTTGAGGGAGAAGGCCAGGTCCATGACGGTCGCCAGGCGCGCGGTGTTCTCGTGGAACCTGAGCATTTCCCGGCCGCTCCTGCGCTCCCTCAGGGCCTGGTTGCGCTCGCGGCCGGCCACGGCCAGGAGCTGCTTCAAGGCGTTGCGGTTGGCCATCTCCCCCGAGGCCTCGGCGCGCATGGCCTCGATCTCGGAGAGCAGCCCCTCGAGCCTCTGCAGTGTCCCCTCGTCCACGCGCGGGAGCTCCCCCTCGTGGCGCTCCAGGGCCCTTCCCTCGGAAAGGGCGCTCAGCCTCTCCCCCAAGGCCTTGAGCCTGGCCTCCTGGACTTCCAGGTCGTCGGAAAGGCCGGGCCTGTCCTCGGGGGCGGCCAGGAGCCTGTCGTACTCCTCCTTGAGCTCCTTGAGCTCCCTCAGGCGCTTGAGCCTCTCCCTCAGCCCTGGGTCCTCCGTCCTGGCCAAGAGCTCCTCCATCCTGGCGGGGTCATCGGGCGGGGCGCTCCTCAAGTCATGCCCCTGGGCGAGCTTGTCCTTAAGGGCGGTCTCGTCTCGCTTGAGGCCAAGCTCGGAGAGAAGCCTCTCGTACTCGGCCCTCTCCTCCGAAGTGACAGGCCTGCTCTGGTCCTTCAATGCCGCGAGGTCCTTCTGGAGGCTTTCGAGCATCCCCTCCAGCTCGGAGCGCTGGCCCCTGGCTGCCGCAAGCTCCTTCTCCAGGTGCCCTGTTCGGCCCGCGAGCTCCCTGATCCTGTCCGCGATCTCTCCAGGGGACTTCCTGTGGAGCTCCGGGTCGAAGCGGTAGGGAGCCTGGTCGCGCTGAATCTGGTGGGAGGCCTCTCCCACCACGAGCTGGGCGGCCTGGGGCTTTGAGCCTGGCCTCAGGGAGTGCATGACCCAGTCCGAAACGTTGAAGCCTGCCAGGTCCTGGAGCTTGTAGAGCAGGACGTTCCCCCAGGTGATGGCCCCTCCGAAGGGGATCAGGCTCTCCCCCTTGGGCCTCTCCACGGCCGAGCCCAGGTCGTGGAAGAGGGTGAAGCTGTGTCCGGTCATGCCCTCCCAGGCCGGGCTCGCCAGCCCGTCCACGCTCCCGGCGTAGGTCATGATCCCCTCGATCTCGGCCCCCACGGTGATGAGGCCGATGAAGGTCTTGAGGTTCTGCCTCCAGAAGGAGCGCCAGAAGGAGAGGGCGAACGCGGAGCGGACTGCGGCCTTGCTGAAGGAGACCCTGAGCCTCGGATTCGCCTCCTGCATCCTCATCCTCTGCTCCTTGAAGGCGGGCCCCAGGACCAGCATGGAGGAGAGGATCAGGGTGTTGAGCAGGGTGCCCACGACCAGGTCTCCCAGCAGGGTGGTCGCGGCCTTGCCAACCACGGGGGCCAGGAAGTCCCCGAAGACTGGTATCTGGCCCACGGCGGCAGGCAGGCCGTGGGCCAGGCCCACCAGGAGAGGCCCTAGGACAGGGATGTCCGTCAGGGAAATGGACAGCACGCTCACCCCTCCTATCGTCAGGCCGGGGGCCAGAGCGCCCAAGAGGCCCATGGCGATGGCGCTGAAGAAGGCCAGGGTCACTCGGCGGGTCAGGAAGGACAGGAGGGGGCCCAGGAGGGGGACCACCAGGGCGCGCTCTATCCTCCGGCCGAGAGGCCTTGAGAGGAAGCCCTCCCGCAGGGCCTCCAGGCGTCCCCTGAGGCCCCTCTTCTGGGCCGTCTGGCGGGCGAGAGCCGCCTCAAGCCACTTCTCCGCGCCCCCCGGCTTTCCGACGTCCAAGAAATCCTCGGTGGAATGGAAGAACTCGAAGCTGATGCTCTTGCGGAAGTAGCCGAAGAGGAACATGTCGAAGAGGTGATAGGGGAAGCGCACGAAGAAGCCGGCGAAGTGCTTGTGGACCTCGAGGCCGCGCAGGAGGAGGCCCTTCCAGCCCGGGGCATAGGCGCGGTTGGCCAGCTCCCGGAAGCTCGCCCCTCCCTGGAACTTCTTCCCCCTGAGCTTCGCCCAGAGCCTGGAGAACGCCTCCCCCATGAGGCCCTTGTCGTGCTTCTTGTGGTCGAGCATCTTGAAGTGTTCGCGGTTGGCCTCCTGGAGCCTGTCATAGACAGCCAGCCACTCCCGGACCGGGCTCTGCTCCGTCAGGCCTGGTCTCTTGAGCTCCTCCGCGACCTTGAGGGCCATGGCCAGGACCTTGTCGCGTGGGATGCCGAACTGGCGCGAGATCTGGTCTATGACCTGGCCGGCAACGGGATTGAAGGGAAGGCGGGAGAGTCGCGGATCGCGCTGGATCCCACGGACATGCCTGAAACCGAGGAAGTCCTCGCTGATGTGGCGGAAGCCTTCAAAGGGCTTGCCTGGCTCCTCCTGAGACGCTGGGCCTGGAGGCTGGTCCCCTGGAGGGGCGGGAGCCGAAGGCTTGAGGGAGGGCCGCAAGTCCAGGCGATGGCCCAGGATCGAGCCGAGGAAGGGAAGCAGGAGCAGGTAAGAGACAGGCAGGCTGGACATGAGAAACGCCGCGGCCATAGTCCCGGCTCCAGCGCCCCAGAAGGAGCCTGTCTTCCGGAGAGAGCCCAGGGGCTCCTCTGTCCTGAACAGCAAGCCCAGGGGCCAGGCCAGGACAGGAAGGGCCAGGGCCATGGGATGGAAGGGAGCCAAGGCCAGGCCCAGGACGGAGCCGAAAAGGACTCCGTAGAGCCCCCTGGAGCTCACTGGCGATTCTACTGGCGCTAGATTTCGCGGCTGCCCCGGCTGAGTTTCCTTCTGAGGCTCGGCCCCTGAGTAGCCTGAGGAGGCCTGCTCTGGTTGGGGGGCCTCGCCTCCCAGGGAAGAACCGAGGGCGGAGGGAGGAAGCTCAGGAGCAGCGCCGGCCAAGGCGAACCTCGCCTCTCGGCCGCGCCTGTCCAGGAAGAGATAGGAGGCCTCCCCCTTCCAGGCCGGCACTATCTCCACTCGCGCGGGCTTGAACCTAGGCTTGTGGCGCTTAAGCTCGGCGTAAGCGGCCTTGAGGCTCTGGAGGCTCTCGAAACGCGCGCCCCAAAGGGTCGGCGCCGAGGTTTTCTTGGGCAAGGGCCTGACTCCAACGCGCTTCTCCCACACGGTCAGGACCTTCCTCCGGGAGGCGGAATGGAAGATGAAGATCCAGTGGGCCCTGGGGTCATCCAGGTTGATCGCCGCTCGCACCAGGCGCGCGTCCCTGGCCAAGCTGCGGGCTCTTTCCTGGGCCTTCCCCTTGGCCTTGAGCAGATCCGGGATGCCCGGGCGGCGCGCCTCGGAGGGAAGCCGGGCATAGCTTGGCGGGACAGAAGGGGCCTGCTGGCTCAAAGCCCCGACCAGCGCGGCCTCCCCTTGCCTGGGCGCAGGCTGGGAAGCCTCCTCGGCCGCTGCCTCGTCGCTCTCGGGAGAAGAGCCGTCCTCGAAGGGCTCGGAGGACTTGGCCTTCAGCTTGGTCTCAGGGATCTTGGACCTCAAGGCCTGGCCCAGGCCGGCCACGGCCTTCTTGAGCCTGGAGACCAGGCCCAGGGCCTTGTCTTGCCCCTGGGTCTGCCCTGAAGCCTCGGAAGCCTCCTGGAGTCGGCCCCTCGGAGCGCTCTGCGCCGGCTTTCCTTCGCTGCCGCCTGGATGGAGCGCTTTGAGAAGGCCCTGGGCAGGAAGGCTCCCCTCAGACTGGGGCCCTGGGGCGATCCGGGAATCCGAAATTGCGCCGGCTTGCAGGTCCAGGGGGGCTGCCAGATGGATGGCAGGAATCTTGATCCCCTGGGAAAAGCCTTTTCCCTTCACGGCCCGGATTTGGCCGGCAACGGCCTGGGAGCTTCCCGGGGAAGCCAGGACCAAGGCAGAGCAAAGGAGGGCTGCCAAGGCCTTCCTGGCCAAGGGAATAGCTTTCATGTCCCTAAAGAATATCCCTAAAAAATGGTTTATTTGTGAGACTAAAGTCCCTATTAGGGCGAGTAAAAGGCCCATGAATTTTTAGGTCCTTGGGCCTAAGGCAGGCTTTGTGTCAGTGTTTAAGTTATTAAGATTATCAGCTCTGCGCAGCAGCCTCAAAGGCCTTGATGATCTGGCTGACCGCGCTGGGGGTGCGGTTGAAAAGCCTTCCAAGCTCTGTCACGCTTATCCCGGTCTCCTTCCAGATCCGGTAGATGGCCCTGCGGCGCACCGAGGAGAGCTCGCGCCACCGGCTGGGGCCCAGGAGCTTCTCCTCCTGGAGCCCATGCCTGGCAGCCACCTCGGAGATTATCCTCCTGGCCTGCTCTCCAGCCTGGGGCTTGGGGGCTGCGGGCGCCTGGAGCTTGGCCAGGAAGGCCTCGTCCCCCACCGCCAGGCCCCCAAGGACCGAGAGCCTAAGCTCGGCGGCCGACTTCATCCGGTCCTTGATGTATTGGAGGTAGCGCACGGACTGCTTGAGGCGGACCTGGGCGAATCGGGCCAGGACCGCCTCCGAGTCCACCAGGGACTCCCCCTGCTCTGACTCCACGTAGGCGGAGCAGCTCGACCAGGGATAGCGCCATGGCTTCTCCTTGAGCCCCGAGCGCAGGGGCAGGAGGTGGACGAAGCGCGTGGTCTCGGCCAGGGCCGCCTGGGGATCCACCAGCAGGGCCTTGTAGCGGCCTCCGAAGAGGTGTCCGGAGCTGTTGTGCGCGGAGTTGAAGTACTTGGTGTAGAGGGTGTTGAAGCCCTGCATGACCAGGGAGAGGTTTGGCTGGCTGGTCTCAAGGACCAGGTGGGCCTCGTGGTCCAGGAGGCAATAGGCGTAGACCCTGAGGCCGTAGCGCGCCTTGTGTGCCCTCAGGAAGGAGAGGAATTGCCTGCGGTCCTGGCTGGATAAGAAGAGGTCCTGGCGGTTGTTCCCCTCAAGGACTATGTAGTAGCAGGCTCCCGCGAACTGGATGCGCCTGGGCCTTCCCATGTCTCCTCCATCCCGGTGTGGGCTGGAGGACATTATAGCATAGCGCCCTTGGTGCCAGACATGAATATTTTTATGATTTCAGGCTTCCAGCCTCTTTCTCAGGCTCGAGAGCTGGCCCACCTCCCCGATGAGGACCAGCTTCTCCCCGGCCTTGAGGGGTCTGGAGGGCTCGGGGTTGATCTCGTATTTGTCCGCCCCGGGCTCCCAGACAGCGACCAGGAGGGGGGCCTTGCCCTGGGAACCCTTGACTGCCTCGACTGGCTTGCCCACGTAGGGCGAGCCCTCCGGGACAGAGACCTCCTCGAAGCGCACCACGCTTCCGCGCTCCCGGATCATGGAATCCAGGAAGCCCACGGCAGCGGGACGGATCATCTCCGAGGCCATGCGCAGGCCTCCGATGAACTGGGGATTGACCACATGGTCGGCGCCGCTGCGGAAGAGCTTTTCGCGCACCCCCAGCTCCTTCTGGCTTGAGACGATGCGCACCCTGGGGCTCAGGCCCTTGGCGGTGAGGGCCACGAAGGCGTTGTCTTGGTCCGTGGCCAGGACAGCGAAGACCCCGGCCGCCCTCTCGACGCCGGCCCTCTTCAAGGTCTCGTCCTCGGTCGCGTCCCCATCGACTCCCAGGAGGCTGAAGCCCCCCAGCTTCTCCGAGAGCCTCTCCAAGGCCTCCCGGCTCCTGTCGATCACCACGAAGGCCCGCCCGGTCTTGTGCAGCTCCGCGGCGATCACGCCCCCGGCGTGGCCCGCCCCGCAGATGATGTAATGGCCGGAAAGCTTCTTGATCTCATTCTCCATGCGCCTCCTCCGAAGCACGTCCGAGAGTTCCCCCTCCACGACGATCGAGGTGATGGCCGTGAAGGCGTAGGTCATGACCCCGATCCCCCCCAGGATCAGGAAAATCGTGAAGATCCGCCCCCCCTGGGTCAGGGGATGGGTCTCCCCGTAGCCCACTGTCGCCAGGGTGATGACGGTCATGTAGAGGGAGTCGAAGAAGGGCCAGCCCTCCACGACCCGGTAGCCCGCTGTCCCCGCCACCAGGCACGCGAGGAGGGCCCCAGCCACCCCCAAGAGCCGCTCCCGGGTCTTGGCCATCTCGCTTAGCGCCACGCGGGCATTCTATGAAATCAGAGAAAGACCTGCCAAACAATTTACGTAGCATGCATTCAGCGAGCCCATTTTCCAACTGTCGTTAACGACAGTTGGTGGATAACTTCCACGAAGACGACACGAAGACGACGCCTTGAAGCCTCAGGAGGAACCTGTTATACTCTCTGCTAGGAGACGATATGCCATTTCGTTCCCACGCAGCGAGAGCGGGAAGGAAAAGGCCCAAGGGGGGGCGTACGAGGGGCCAGCTCCGGTCCAGCACAGCCCCTGCCGGAGCAGACAAGACCTTTGTCCACGAGGCCATCCTTTCCTATTTGAGCCATTGGCAAAGCCTGCGCAGCGCCTGAAGCGCCCTCCCCATCTGGAAGCCTTGGCCGGGCTTTCCAGGGCCAAGGTCGATTACCTCTTGATCGGGGTCCTCGCCATCAACCACTACGCGAAGGACCCTGGCTCGATCTACTCCACCCTGGACTGCGATGTCCTCCTGCGTCCCGACCCGAGCCATGTTTCCCGGGCCCTTAGGGTCCTTGGAGGCCTGGGATACTCCTTCAAGAGCGGGCGCGAACCTCTTCTCCCTGATCCCCTCACTGTCAGTCGCTTGGTCCAAAACAGGGCCATGATCCGCGCCGAAAAGGAAGGGAGCCTCCCTCTGGACCTGGTCCTAGAAGCAAGGGGATTTTCCTTCGAGGACTTCTACCGCCGTCGCCGGATGTTCAAGGCGGCCGGGGTAGGCATCCCAGTGGGAAACCTAGCCCAACTGCTGAGGTCCAAGGAGCTTTCCGGACGGCCAAAGGACAGGGCCTTCCTCAGGCTTTACCGCAGCCGCCTCTCCACCTAGGCCCTTCGGAACCTTGGGCTAGGACTTTGGATTCTTGTCACGAGGAGACTCGGAAGCTACACTAGGATCATGAGCCGGCAAACTCTTCGCGGGCTGGCCTTTCTTTTGTGCCTCCTCCCAGGCCCGGGATGGGGAGCGCGCAGGGTCCCTCCTGCCAAACCTGCGTCGAGGGAGAGGTTGTCTCCGGCGACGCCGCTGAGCCTTCCTCCCATCCAGGGTCCAGAAGCTCCTGCCGACATCGCCGTGGCAGGGAAAGCCGATCCCACAGTCCCCTTCGCGACCGCTGCCGCGGCCAAGGCTGCGGCGCAGACAGGGATTCCTGAGTCGAGTCCTGGTGGCTCCGCGCCTAGGCTCTCGCCCATGCAGGCTCTGAGCCAAGCGGAAGCCTCCTCGCAGAGCGCCCTGAAGGCCGCATCTCCGGAAGAAGGCGTCCACTCGATCGTGGCTGTCTTCGACCAGGCCGGCGCGCGCAAGGCGGAGGTCCAGGCAGCGGAGGCTTCGGATGAGACTCCTTCGGAGGCGCCCCTCGGGCCTTCAGTCCCTTCAGCGCCCGCGACCTCGCGATCCGGCAGCGTCCCATCAGCCCTTGGGCTCGGGCTGGAAGGAATCCTGCGCCGCTGGGGCAGGCTCTATCTGGAGGACAGGGAGCTCCAAGCCCTGGGGCAGGGGGATTTCGGAAGGGTCTACGCGCACCCCAAAGACCCAGGGGCGGTCATCAAGCTTGTGGCTTTCTCAGCCGGGGCCCTGCTCTCAGCAGGCCTCTCCAAGGAGCAGGCGGCAAGGCTGGAGAGCCTGGTCGGCGCCAGGCTCGCGGCGATCGGGGCAGGCCCCAAGGTCCTGGGGACTGCCTCCATTCCCGGGGAGCCCAGCCGCCTGCGCCGCCGTCTCTGGGGCCTCTTCGGGTGGGAAGCCCGCGTCCCGGAGCGCCCAGCGGTCGTCATGGAAAGGATCTACGGCGAGACGGTGGAACAACTGATCGCGCAGAGGCGCTTTACCAGGCTGGACTATGATCTGATCCAGCGGATGCTGGAGCGCATGGCTAAGGGACGCGCCAGGGCCTCTGACCTGCGGCCTGCCAACGTCATGATCGGCCGAACCCTTGCCGACGCCGAGCCCAGGGCCTATCTCGTGGACGGAGGCTGGCTGCTCCAGGTCAAGGAAAGCGAAAGCCGCGAGGAGCTGCTGCAATCCCTGAGGCGCCACCAGGCTCCCATAGTCGGGGGCCCCGACAGCTCCGAAGGATTCTGGGGGGAGAACCTCACGGACCCCTTGGATGACGTGCTCAAGGCCGGGCTTGCCCGAAGCGCGAAGCGCTGAAGGCCAGGCGAGCTCCTAGGCGAACTCCACGTACCCGATCTTGACCGTGATGGATTCCAGCCTTACCGTGGTGCTCCAGTTCGCGCTGCCTGTT
>CAYLZQ010000067.1:0-8286 GCA_964388045.1 uncultured Elusimicrobia bacterium
GTGGTTTTTGACCGAAGGGGGTAAAGGAGCCGTTTTATCGTGGAGCCTCGAACCGGAGTCCGTCCCTGGGAGATGGCGGTCGCGGGGCTGGCCCTGGCGGTTTTTGCCTATGCCATGATCCAGTGGGGTCTTGAAGGAGTGATCCATCACCGCAAGACGCAGGTCGTCCCGGACCTGCGCGGCCGCTCCCTTTCCGCCGCCCTCGAGATGCTCTCCCCCATCAACCTGGGCCTCAGGAAGGAGGCGAGCGAATTCGACGGCTCGGTCCCGATCGCCTCGGTCCTGCGCCAGGATCCTCCCTCCGGGACCGTGGTCCGGGAGGGGAAGATCGTCAAGGTGGTGTTGAGCCAGGGCGGTGAGACGGTGCTGGCTCCCGGGGTGGTGGGCCTGCCCCTGCGCAACGCGGAGATGCTCCTGCGCCAGAGCCAGCTCCTCCTGGGGGAGGTGAGCGAGGCCTATTCCCTGCGCCATGACAAGGGGGTCGTCCTCTCCCAGGACCCGAAGGGAGAGGCGAGCGTCGAGCGCAGCTCCCTGGTCAGCGTCGTGGTCTCGGCAGGCCCCCCGCCGGCCGGGGTGGTCCTGATGCCTGACTTCCTGCGCAAGAACGTCGCCGAGGCTCAGGCCTGGGCGGCCGGGGCTGGGATTGCCGTGAGAGAGACCAAGGACCCGACCTCCCTCTTCCCCTACGGCGTGATCCTCAGCCAGACCCCGCCCCCGGACGCGGTCCTCTCCGCTGAGACCGCGGTGAGTCTTGTGATCAGCGGCCGGGCGGGCAAGAGCCCTCAGGGGCAGGCGGCCAAGACCTTCCACTACGAGATCCCCCAGGGGAGCTCGGAGAGCCTGGTGCGGATCGTGGTGGTGGACCAGTACGGGGAGCGCGAGCTCTTCAACGGCCTCAGGAAGCCTGGCTCCAAGATCGACCTTCAGGTCCAGGAGACGGGAGGGGCCAGGGCCAGGATCTTCGTCAACGGCATCCTGGTCGAGGAGAGGGATTTGTGATCATGGCCTCCCGCAAGACCCTCCAGATCGTGCCCTCCCTGCTCGCCGCCGACCCCGCGCGCTTGGGGGAGCTCGTGCGCCTGGCTGCCGGGGCGGGGGCCGAATGGATCTCGGTGGACGTCATGGACGGGCACTTCGTGCCGAACCTGAGCTTCGGCCCGGAACATGTCCGGATGGTCAAAAGCGAGGCCCTCTTCGTGGACGCCCATCTCATGGTCGCAAACCCTGCGGAGGCGGCCCCCTGGTTCGTCGAGGCGGGGGCGGACCTGGTGACCGTCCACCTCGAGGCCTGCCGGGACGCGAGGGAGACCCTGCGCGGGATCCGCAGGCTGGGGGCGCGGGCGGGGCTCGCGATCAAGCCCCGCACCCCGGCCGAGCCCTTGATCGAGCTTCTCGGGGAGATGGATCTCGCCCTGGTGATGACGGTCGAGCCAGGCTTTGGGGGCTCGCGCTTCCTGGAGGGGATGCTTCCCAAGATCGCGGCGGTGCGCCGGGCGATCGACGGCCGGGCCCTGGACTGCTGGCTCCAGGTGGACGGGGGCATCAACCTCGAGACGGTCGCGGCAGCGGCCGGAGCCGGGGCGGACAGCCTCGTGGCTGGAAGCGCGGTCTTCGGGGCCCGGGACGTGGCAGGGGCGATCCGCTCTCTGCGCGATCTCGCCCAGTCTCATTTTAATTCTCGCAAGGAGCAACGGCCTTCATAAAAGAAGCAGCCGCTATGCCCGCGGCCCTCGACCTTCTGCGAGCGGCAGCGAGCGTACTGACGCCCATAGGGAAATGTTTTCGGGCGTCACGTGCGGCTTCGGGCGATTAGGAGGTGGCAAAATGGCAGTCGTGATCAGGTTGCAGAGGACGGGCAAGCCCCAGCAGGCCTATTTCCGCGTGGTCGCCGTCGAGAAGAGGCGGGGACCCCGCGGCGAGCCCCTGGAGGTCTTGGGCTCCTACGATCCGCGCGCGGCAAGCCCGGCAGGCAAGATCCAGCTCAGGAGGGAGCGCTACGAGCATTGGCTCAAGCACGGGGCCAAGCCCTCGGAGACCGTGGCCCAGCTCGTGCGGGGGGCCCAGGAGGGACCCAAGGCGGCGGCCCGATGAAAGAGCTCGTTCTCACGATCGTCAAGTCCCTGGCGGACCACCCCGAGGAGGTCGAGGTCCAGGAGTCGGAGCAGAACGGTTCGGTGACCCTTCATCTCAACGTGGCCGAGGCCGACAAGGGCAAGATCATCGGCAAGCAGGGCAAGGTCATCAAGGCCATCCGGGCGCTGGTTTCCGTGGCCGCGGCCAGGGCCGGCAAGAGGGCCCTGCTCGAGATCAGCTCGTGAGGATCGACTTTGTCACGCTCTTCCCGGCGATGTTCATGGGCTTCCTGGAGGAGGGGATCGTGGCGCAGGCCCGCCGGCGCGGGCTGCTCGCGGTGGGCTTCGCCAATCCCCGCGATTTCGCGAAGGACAGGCATCGCCGCGTGGACGACCGCCCCTATGGCGGCGGGCCGGGCATGGTCCTGATGCCCGCTCCCCTGGAGGCCGCGGTGAGAAGCGTGGCCAAGCCGGGCAGCCGCGTGGTCCTTCTTTCCCCCCAGGGAGCGCGCTTCGACTCACGGGAGGCCTCGAGGCTTTCCCGCCGCAAGCGCCTCGTCCTGGTCTGCGGGCGTTACGAGGGCATCGACCAGAGGGTCATGGGGATTTTCGACGAGGAGCTCTCGATCGGCGACTACGTCCTGACGGGAGGGGAGCTGGCGGCCATGGTCGTGGCGGACGCGGTCGCGCGCCTCCTGCCCGGGGTGCTCAGGAAGCCCGAGGCGACGCAGGCCGAGTCTTTCGCCAGCGGCAGGCTCGACTATCCCCAGTACACGAGGCCGAGGGTCTGGCGGGGACGGAGGGTTCCGGCGGTCCTCCTCTCGGGAGACCACCGGAGGATCGCCCAGTGGCGCGCCAGGCAGGCCCTCCTCGCCACGAAGAGCAAGCGCCCGGATTTGCTGTCGTAAAGAACCAAGTCGCGCAGGAGAGGGTTTATGGTGGCAGAACCATTGGAGAGGAAGAGGACGCACCCGGAGTTCAGGCCCGGCGACACCGTCAGGGTCCATATCAAGGTGGTCGAGGGGGAAAGCGAGCGGCTCCAGGTCTTCGAGGGCACGGTCATCAGCCGGCGCGGACGGGGTCCCTCGGAGAGCTTCACCGTGCGCAAGATCTCGTTCGGGGTCGGGGTCGAGAGGACCTTTCCCCTGCTCTCGCCGCACCTGGATAAAATCGAGGTGGTCAGAAGCGGCCGGGTGCGCCGCGCGCGCCTCTACTACCTGCGGGCCTTGAGCGGCAGGGCCGCGCGCTTAAGCGAGGAGGAGGCCCGGGAGACGCCCCCCCCCGGGGGGGCCCCCAAGGCGGAGCCTGCGGCCCCGGACGGGGCCTCGCCGGCCGAGCCTCCAGCCGCGCAGGGGATGGACAAGGCGGCTCCTCCCGCTCGCGCCGGAGCCGCCCAATAGCCCCCCCCTCCCCTGCCTCCTTCGACGCGAGGCTCAGGCGCAGCCGCGGGCTGAGAAGCCTCATCGGCGTCGACGAGGCGGGCCGGGGGCCCCTGGCGGGCCCGGTGGTGGCCGCGGCGGTCCTCCTGGAGCCCGGGGCGGAGGGGCTCTCCGGGGCGCGGGACTCCAAGCTCCTTTCGGCCGCGCGTCGGGAGGCTCTCTTTGCGGCGATCCGGGCCGGGGCCGTCGCCGTCTCTCTGGCCTGGGCCTATCCGCGCCGGATCGAGGAAACCAACATCCTTGAGGCCACCCTGGCCGCCATGCGCCGGGCCGTCAGCCGCCTCCCCCCTGCAGACCTGGTCCTGGTGGACGGCCCGCGCCGGATCCCGGGCCTTCGGCGTCCCCAGCTTGCCCTTGTGGGAGGAGACGGCCTTTCTCTTGCCGTCGCCTGCGCGAGCATCATGGCCAAGGTGGTCCGGGATCGCTGGATGGGGTTCCTGGAGCGCCGCTACCCCGGCTACGGCCTTGCCCGTCACAAGGGCTACGGCACCGCCTTGCACCTGGAGAGGCTCTCGCTCCTGGGGCCCTCCCCGGCCCACCGCAGGAGCTACGCCCCGGTGCGCGACCTGCTATCGCCCGAGGTCAAGCCGCCTGCATGAGCCGTCAGGCGGGAGCTCAGGCCGAGGAGAGGGCGGCCTTCTTCCTGAAGGGCCAGGGCTACAGGATACTGGAGAGGAACCTCCGCGCAGGAGGCGGCGAGATAGACATCGTCGCCCGGGACGGGGACACCCTGGTCTTCGTGGAGGTGCGTCTGCGCCGCAGCGCCTCCTTCGGCTCCCCGGCTGAGACGGTAGGACCCGCCAAGCGCCGCAGGCTCGTGCGGGCCGCGCTCGCCTATGCCCAGGCCCTGGACCTCGACTGCCCGATGAGGTTCGACGTGGTCGCTCTCGAGGGCGGGGGCCTTGAGCACATCCCAGGGGCTTTTGGAGCCGATTAATCCCTCGCCCTGATCGCAGCCCCGGCCTCGGGCGGGAGCAGGCAGGCCACGGCTTCCTCCCTCCCGGCCCTTGCCAGAATATCCACCGCGACGAGGCTCGGAGCCACGAGCAGGCGCTTGGAGAAATAGAGGCGCAGGGTCCTGGCCCTGGCCCGGGCGAGCGCGGATTTGGGTTTCTCCGCGTAAAGGACGAAGAGGGCTGGCTCCGAGCGGGGATCCAGGAGCCTGAGGCGTCCTGCCAGGGCTGCGAGGTACTTGTCGGAGCCGGCTCTCCATGCGGCCTTCCCTTCCTGGAAAAGCTCAGAGACTGCAGCCTCCAGGCGCAGGCGGCCCAGGTTGTCCCTGTAGGATAGGGACTTGAGGGCCAGGGGCTCGCTTGAGATCACGAATGGCTTCTCCCCCCTGCCGGTGAACCGGAATTGGTAGCTTCTCCCCACCCTCGCGGCCATCTCGCCTGCGGGTCCCGTGCCTTCCCAGGCGATCCTCTCGGCGATCCTTCCCCTTCCCTCGGAGCGCCAGACCACGCGTCCTTCCTCCAGAACCTCGAAGGCCCAAGAGTCGTGGTCCGCGGCCACGGCCTTGGGGGAGAGGGCCAGATAGGGCGGCTCCGGGAAGGGGAGCTCCAGGCGCCTGGCCCAGGCAGAGAGCCTGACGGTCGCAGCCGGGGGCCCATCCCTCAAGAGCTTGAGGGAGCTTAGGACCTCCTGCAGTACGGCCTTGTCGGCCGTGGGGGGCGGGAGCTGGAGAGGGGGCCCTCCGCCCTTGGCGCGGACAGTGACCTCCTCCCGGATCTCGGGCCGGTCCTTGGGCGAGTCCCCGAAGGCGGAGATGGAAAGAGCCAGTGAGAGGAGCAGCCTCACCGCGGCTCCTCTGCGGCCAGGGCGATCTGCCTGGCCCCCGCGGCCTTGGCGCTGGCGAGGAGGCGCGCGACCACCCTGTAGGGCACGGCCTTGTCGACCCGGAGCAGGACCACCGACTCCGGTCTTCGAATCAGCTCTTGGCGTAGGGCCCCCTCGAGGCCGGGCCAGTCCGTCCGGGAGGATCTCACCGAGAGCCCCAGCTCCCTGGTGCAGGTGACCGCGAGGGTCTCCTCCCCGGACTCCCGGGCCCGCGCGCGGGGAAGCTGGACAGGAAGGTTCGGATAGGAGAGCAGGGGAGCTGTCACGAAGAGGATCACCAGCAGGACCAGGGAGATGTCGATGACGGGGATGATGTTCACCTCTGTCACCGGCCCGGCCTGGGACTGCCTATGGCGCAGCCTGAGCAGGGGGTAGTCCATCTCCCTCCTCCTGGGCCTGGACCAGGGCGACCGAGTCGGCCCCGCAGGACTTGATCATCTCGAGTGTTTCCACCACGAGGCCGTGTGGGATCAAGGGATGGGGGGAGAGGAAGACCTTGCGGTCCGAACGCCCGGCGAGCTCCTCCCGCAGGGCCTCCAGGAACGGGCCGCGCTCGGAGAAAAGCCTCTCCCCGATCGCGACCCCTCCGGGGCCGAGCGACACGACCAGGACAAGCTCCGGCGCCGGCGGCGTCTCCTGCGCTGGAGGCGGAGCCTCGGTCCTGGCCGCTGTCCTCACCCTCAGCATGTTCTGGGCCATCATGGGCGAGAGCAGAAGGAGTATGATCAAAAGCACCAGGGAGACGTCGGCCAGGGGCACGACGTTGATGTCGCTGATCGCCTCCAGGGGCTCTTGGCACCGGAATAGGCTCATGGGGAGCGGAGCCTGGAGAGGAGGCTGGCCAGCTCGAAGACCCAGAGGTCCGCGGTGTTCAAGCGGTGTCGGGCGGCGAGGGTGAAGTAGTTGTAGAGGACGGCGCTGGCCACGGCGACCGCGATCCCGGCGGCCGTCGCGACCAGGGCCTCCGAGATCCCCGCGGCCACGACCGCGGGCCCTCCGGCCCCGGCCGCAGCCAGGTCGTGGAAGGCGCGCATGATCCCGAGCACCGTCCCCATGAGCCCGATCAGGGGCGAGATGAAGCTGGCTGTCCCGAAGAAGCCCAGCCTCCTGGTGAGGTCCATCTCAAGCCTCTGGCGGTAGAGCTGGAAGGCCTCCACCAGGTTCTCGGTCCTGGGGTCCGGGAGGCGGAGCATGTGTTCAAGGGCCTGCTCCATGAGGCCGGGGGAGAGCCGGCAGAGGCCCACCGCCCCCGGGAGATCCCCGGCCTCAAGCCTGGCACTTATCCGCCCCCAGAGCTTCTTGGGCAGGCGGTGGCTCACCCAGAAGACGTAGAGGCGCTCAAGGCCCTGGGCCAGGACCAGGATGGAGAGGGCCAGGAGGATGGGCATGGCCAGGCTCAGTCGCATCATCTGGGCGAAGCTCATTTCCATGCCTGAAGTATACCGGAGAAAGACGAGTTGAATCAAGCCTATTGACAAGTGTCTATTATTACATTATAATGTTATTTGTAACATCTTATGGCAGGAGCTTCCCATGTACAGGACCCAAGTCTATCTGAGGGAAAGCCAGCACCTGGCGCTTAAGCGGGAGGCCGCGCGCAGAAACAAGTCCATGACGGAACTCCTGCGGGACCTCATCGATGAGCAGCTGGCCCCCTTTGCCTCGAGGGCCGGAGCCAACCTCCGGGGGATCACAGCCCTGGGCTCCAGCAGGGGAGCCGAGGCTTCCATGCGCCACGATGAGATTTTCGCGCGCGGGGCCAGGGCCCGCCGTTGACCCCGGAAGTCGTGGATAGAATTTATGTAGATTCCTCCGCCTTCATAGCGCTCGCGGACGCGAAAGACTCCTTCCACCAGCGCGCAAAAAAATTCGCCGAGGCCTTGCCGGCGGGAGCCGGCCTTTTCACCTCCGATTTGGTGTTGGCGGAAACATTCTCAAACCTCCAATACCATCTGGGAGGGGGCCCAGCGCGGACATTTTGCCGGTCCATCCTTTCGGGAGAAAGCGGCGTGGAGCTGGCCTTTCCCACCCGGGACGACCTGCTTTCAGCTCAACGAATTCTCGCGAAATACCATGACCAGAAGTTCAGCTTGGTGGACGCTGTCTCCTTCGTCCTGATGGAAAACCTGGGGATCAGGGAGGCCTTCACGTTCGATCGGCACTTCGCCGTCTATCGCCCCCGCGGGAAACACTTTCGCCTCCTGCCCGCCTAAGGCCGACTTCTGCGGCAGCCGGGGCTGTTCAAGGACGTTGAGCCCTCCCTGGAGTCGGTTAGCGCCCTTTCACCAGGACGCCGCTGCGGGACATGGACTCCAGGCGCTTCCTGGCTGTCTCGAACTCGAGGCTCTCCCCCGGGGAGAGCCTGAGGACTTCCCCGTAGAGGGGCATGGCCTTCAAGGGCTTGGACTCAAGCTCGTAGAGGAGGGCCAGGCGGAGCAGCCCCTTGAGTCTGGTTGGGTCCTGGGCCGGGCGCTCGGCCACTAGGCCCTGGTAGGCCTGGCGGACCCCGGGAGCCTTGAGCCTTTCCCGGATGCGGCCGAGGCGGAAGAGGGCCTGGATCCGGCCCTCCCCGGGAGGGATGCGGGCGTAGGCTGCCGCCGCCTCCTCCAGCCTCCCCATGGCCTCCAGGGCCCCCGCGACCTGGAGCCGGACCCAGGGGGACTTGGGGTGGCTCGGGAAGCCGGAGAGAAATCTTTGGTGGACCGCCAGGGCCTTCTGCCTTTGGCCTGTCCGGGAGAGGGAGGAGGCCTGGCCCAGGAGGGCCTCGGCCGCGAGCCTGTCCTTGCCCTTGGCGGCCCGGGCAAAGGCCGAAGCGCTCTCCTCGAATTTTCCGATCTCGAAGAGGGCCTCTCCCAGTCTGAGGCCGGCCTCGCGAACTGCGAGCGGCAGCGAGCGTACTGGCGCCACGGCGCTAAAGGAGAGCGCCAGGGTGCCAAGTG
>CAYLZQ010000068.1:0-8265 GCA_964388045.1 uncultured Elusimicrobia bacterium
CGGCGGCAGCGTTATGGGGACGACCTTCAGCCTGAAGTAGAGGTCCTGCCTGAAAACACCGTCCTGCTGGAAGGCCGGGGTGCCGCGGATGTCGCGGGCCACGTCCTCGTCCGTCACGACCAGGCCCATCTCCTCGGCCCTCTCCGCCAGGAGCTCGTCGACGATCATGTCGCGCAGCATCGCCTGCTTGATCTCCCTGACCTCCTCGTCGCTTAGGTCCGTCCCGCGGCCGCGGAGGGCGTCCAGGGTGCGGTTGAGCCGCACGAGGAAAAGCTGATAGGGGATCTTGACGCGGCCCACCGTGGCGACGGCCAGGCTGACGTCCCTGCTCGTGAAGAGGTAGCCGCCCAGGCCCACGAAGATGCCGATCAAAAAGACCGTGATGATCCCGACGAAAAGCGACTTGCGGTACCGGCGCAGGAGGGAGATCACGCGCGGGGGTGGGCCGGCAGGGGCTCCTCGTGGCTCCCCGTCCGGGAATGCGCGGGGGTCTTCTCCCAGTCGCTCATCTGGCAGCGCCCGTCGAAGACGGCCCCCTCCTCGATGCGCAGGCGGGGGGTCCTGAGGTTGCCGGAGAAGACGCTCTGGGAAAGAAGCTCCACCGAGCCAGAGGCCACCACGTCTCCCACCAGGTGCCCGGCCACGCGGAGGGACTCGGCGGCTATGTTTCCCTTGACCCTCCCCTTGCGGCCGATCTCGACAGAAACCGCGTCCGCGATGTCCCCCTCGACCGTCCCCTCCACGCGCAGGGAGCCCTTCGCGCAGAGCATCCCCTGGAAGTAGGCCTGCTCCCCGATCAGGTTCACGGCCTCGCGCCGGTCCGGATCGTCCTTGCGGCCGAAGAGGGGCATGGAGCTAACGCCCGGTCGCCCGGGTGGGGGCCTTGGAGGCGAGGAGGTCCGCGCCCGAACGGACCCTGAGGAAGACCATGGGGTTGACGGGCCTGCCGTGGCGCCAGACCTCGTAGTGGAGGTGGGCCCCGGTCGAGCGGCCTGTGGTGCCCATATAGGCGATCACCTGGCCCCGGGCCACCCGGTCCCCGGTCTTGACCAGGGACTTGGAGGTGTGGCCGTAGAGGGTCGTGATCCCGTAGCCGTGGTCGATCAAGATCATGCGGCCGTAGCCCTGGGACCAGCCCGCGTGGCGGACCGTCCCGTCAGCCGTAGCTGAGATGAGGGTGTCCGGGCTGTTGGCGATGTCTATGCCCTGGTGATACTCCCCCTGCTCCCCGTCCACCCCTCCCATGGGGTCGAAGCGGTAGCCGAAGAGGGAGGTGAGCTGCCCCTCGGTGGGCCAGAGGCTGGGGGTGGCGTGAGAGAGACTGCGCTGGTTGCTGATGTACCAGGAGATCTCCTGGAAACTGGCCAGGCGCCTGGCGGACTCCTCCCGGAGGGCCGCGATCCGGCGATGCCACTCCGCCTGGCTTAGGGTCGCTGGGTTTCCCACCAGCATCGCCCTGAGGCCGGCGCTGTCGGCCGCGCTCGGCCCCCCCACCGAGGCCTCGGGCCCCACGAGGTCTCGGCGGCGGGAGAGGGAAAGGAGCATCCGGAGCTGCTCGTCGGTCGAGCGGGCCACCTCCAAGACCTCGCGCGAGCTCTCCATCTCCTCGGAGAGGCGCGTCAACTTGGCCAGCATCACCTTGTTGTCGGCCTTCGTGATCCAGTAATCCACGTGCCGCCCGGAGAGATAGCCGGCCCAAAGGGTGAGCCCGGACCAAAGGCCGAGGCAGAAGAGGAGAAAGGCCAGGGAGCACTGCCAGCGCAGGAGTCTGAACTCGGTCTGGGGGATCACCAGGACCGTGACCCTCCGGCACAAATGGCTCAATATCCTCTTGTGGAATTCCATGGGATGGCCCAAGGCCGCCATGAATTTATAACAGAACCGGGGAATCCTGTCAATGGAAAATTTGTCACAAAATCGAGAGCGCGGGGGCATTTCCCCTCTGAAAAATGTCCTCAGGACTGGACCATAGGGCCCACCAGGCGCTTCCCCAAAGGCTCCTTGCGCGGCAAGCCCATCTGAGTTATGCTGTTGTTGGCATGGGGAAAAAACCGGTTATTCCAAAGAAATTAAGAAAAGTCAGGCCCTGGCCTTGGGATGCTGTTTTCATGGCCCTTGCTCTGTTCCTGATCCTGGCAGGCCTGCCCCAGGCTGGGCAGATCAAGGGCAATTCCAAGGCCTCTTTGGGCGCCGATAAGATCAAAACAGTTTCCATCGCAAACCCTGTCCTCCTGAACCCTGTCGCGGCTCCAGTCGGCATAGGCTCCCTCAACCTAGAACAAGTCAAGGTCTCAGGGAAGCAGGATTCCCCTGAGGGTCTTCCGTCCTCGGCCCTCCTCCAGCCTTCTCTTGACCCAGCCTCCCAGCCCCAGAAGGGCCAGCAAGGAAGCTCCGAGGAGTCGGGAGCCAGGTCCGAGAAAGCCTCCAAGCCCATCGCAGCCCCAGGGGCGGGGGACGGCCCTCCCTCGCCCCCGGCCCCGGTCTCCACTTTCGAGGATCCCCACTACTTCCTGAGGGTCCTGGTCCGTCTGGGCGTCCCGGCCGAGCTGGTCAACCAGCTTGCCGCCTACCTGGACGATCCCCTCAGGCATCCGGGGGACCAGGGGAGGGTCTACCACGGCCGGGCGCACACCTACGACGTGCCCAACCTCATGGCCATCCTCCTGGACGCGATACCCGCTGATCAAGCGGACGACCAGGAGCGCATCAGTGCCCTCCTCGCTGCTGCCTTCCACGACATTGATCCCAATAGGCCCGCCCTCACCCCTCCGAGCGTCTCAGAAACCCTGAAGTACATGCGGACGGACCAGGAGACCCTTGAGCTTCTAGGGAAATTCGCCCAGCACCTGGGCCTGCCCCTGGAAACCCTGAGCGCCAAGCTCTCCACCCGCGCTAAGAAAACAGACTACGATCCAGATCCCCAGGCGCGCGCCAAGATCGAGGAGGATTTCAGCTCCATGGTCCTGGCCGAGACCCAGGACCTCAAGGCCCAGGAGCGGATCAGGAGGATCTCGGAGGTCCTCGCCTTCGCGGACAAAACGGCGACCTACCTCTTCCTGGACGCGACCGCCGAGGAGATCGCGGACTACGTCAGGAACGGGACCGTGCCCGAAAAGGTGCGCCTGGCTGTCCTCAACCTCGCTGAGGAATTCCGAAACGGGATTAAGGCTGGAAGGATGGATCCCAGGACCATCATCCCCAGCGTGGAGGGAACCTATGGGTTTTTGAGCCAGTTCCTGGCCAAGAGCCCTCATTACGCCCTCCTCCCCCAGGGGCTGAGGCTCCGCTTTGATGGCACCCTAGAGTACTTCAAGGCCAGGCAGATCCACGACCGCCCTGCAGCAGGAGTCAACGAGTCGGCCAGGGGCCGCGCGCCCCCTTCCAGGGAATGGAAGGTCCTGGAGGGCGCCCGGGAGATCTCCCGCCAGCTCGACCCCCATACGGAATCCATCGAGCCCATTCTTGACCTGATCAATGACGCGAAGGCCTACATCCGAGGCATCATGGACTCCAAACAGCCGACGGACCAGCAGCTCGAAGCCCTGCTGGCTGATTACATGGAACAGAAAGGGATCGATCCTGACTCCAGGCCGGGCCAAAGCCTCAGGAAAGCCGTCATCCCTTCCAGGTTCCGCTCCCAAGAGGGCCTCATCTCCCGCCTTGACCCGCGGTTCCAAGGCTTCGGCACCCTGATCCTTGAATTGAGCCGGCGGCACGGAGTGACTCCCGCCTACCTCGAAAGCCTCATCAAGAAGTCCAAGGAACTCATGCGGCGCCTGGCAGGCCTCAAGGCCAAGGCCCATATCGAGAGCATCCTAGAGGAGCTCATCCATCGGGATCGCTTGGAGAAAGCCGTCTCGCGCTATCCGGAGAACGCCCAGGGCGACCTGATGCGGCTGGTGGTCATGAACATGGCCGCGCCCTCCGGAGCCTCGGATGAGGAGATATCTCGCGACGGGGTTTTCGTCTCCGTTTCCCTCTCTGGCCGAAGGATACTGAGCGCCGAAGTGGACAGGCACCCTGATCCCCAGAAGCCGCATGTCGTCTATTACATCCGCTTCGAGGACGGGAAATGGAGGATCACAGTCTACCGCCAGAACACGAGGCGCGGCTTCCCCGGAGGGCCTGACTCTGAATTCATCCAGATTCTCAAGCAGTGGCTCGTCTCAGGCGGCATTCCAGAAAGCGACTTCGTCGAATAAGATCCCATCCCAAGAGCGCGGCAGGCAATTTGATATAATCCCTCTCTGTATGCATTCAGAAAATCCACTATGGTCCGCGATTTTGTTCCAAGTTCTCCGACTGTCGTTAACGACAGTTGGTGGATAAGTCTCGTGTGCTGGCCCCTCTTTCTAGATGAGGGACCATGGTTTCACTGAAACCTTACCCCTCCCTGCCGCACGCCCATGAAGACAAGCTCGAGAATCCGTCAGTCCTACCTTGATTTTTTCGCGGCGCGCGGCCACTCCCTGCGGGCCTCCACCCCCCTCATCCCCCAGGGGGACCCCAGCCTGATGTTCAACTCGGCCGGAATGGTCCCCTTCAAGCCCTACTTCCTGGGAATCAAGACCGACCTCTCCCGGGCCGCGAGCTGCCAAAAGTGCTTCAGGACCACAGACATAGACCGCGTGGGAGCCACGGTACGGCATCTGACCTTCTTCGAGATGCTGGGGAACTTCTCCTTCGGGGACTACTTCAAGGAGGAGTCGATCGCCTGGGCCTGGGAATTCATGACCAGGGAGATGGGCCTTGACCCGAAGAGGCTTTATCCCAGCGTCTTCAAGGAGGACGAGGAGGCCTACAGGATCTGGATGAGGCTCGGTGTCCCCAATCCCCCGGTCAGGCTCGGGGAGAACTCCAACTTCTGGAACATGGGGCCGACCGGGCCCTGCGGGCCCTGCTCCGAGATATACTTCGACCGCGGGGAAGCCGCCTCCTGCGGCCGGCCCTCATGCTCGGTCGGCTGCGATTGCGACCGCTACCTGGAGCTCTGGAACCTGGTCTTCACCCAGTTCGACCGGCAGGAGGATGGATCCTTGAAGCCCCTCCCGCGCAGGAACATAGACACAGGGATGGGCCTGGAGCGCCTGCTCTTCACCCTGGAGGACAGAGCCTCCCCCTTCGAGACGGACCTCTTCGCCCCCCTCGTGGAAATGGCGGCCCAGGCCCTGGGAGTGGACCCAAGGAGGGATGCCCGGGCCGAGCGGGCCTTCAGAGTGATCGCGGACCATGCCCGGGCCTCCGCCATGCTCATGGCCGAGGGGGTCATCCCCTCGAACGTGGAGCGGGGCTACGTCCTCAGGCGCCTCATCCGCAGGGCGGTCAGGCACGGCCAGATCCTGGGGCACCCCTTTCCCTTTCTTCACAAGCTGGTCTTGGCCGTGGCCGAGATCTTCGGCGAGCCCTATCCGGAAATCAGGGAGGCCGCTCCCCAGCTCGAGGCCACCCTCAGGATCGAGGAGCAGAAGTTCCTGGAGACCCTGGGCACTGGCCAGGTGGAGCTTGCGAAGCTCCTTGGGAGCGCCCGGAAGGTCCTCCCAGGGGAGCAGGCCTTCTCGCTCTACGAGACCTACGGATTTCCCCTGGAGCTCACCCGCGAGATCTGCGCGGAACGCGGGATCGCGGTGGACGAGCAGGGATTCCGGAAAGCGGCGCAAAAGGCGGCTGAGATCGCCCGCGCCTCATGGAAGGGGTCGGGGGAAAGGGCCATTCTCCTGGAGCTCCCTCCTGGGGCCGAAAACGAGTTCACCGGCTACGAGTCCCTGCAGGAGTTCGCCGAGGTCGTGGCGGTCGAGCTGCGGGGGGAGCGCGGAGTGGTGGTGCTGGACCGCACCCCATTCTATCCCGAGGGGGGAGGGCAGGTGGGAGACGAGGGAGTCCTGCTCAGCCCTGACGGCAAGCGCCTCCTCGCCAAGGTGATCGACACCCAGAGGCAGGGAAGCGCGATCCTCCATCTCGTCAAGGACGCGACTCCCCTGGAGCCCGGGGACAAGGTCCTGGCCAAGGTGGACGCGGCGCGGCGCCACTACATAGCCCCGCACCACACCGGCACCCACCTTTTGAACGAGGCCCTTCGCCGCATCCTCGGGACCCACGTGCGGCAGGCTGGCTCCTACGTGGGCGCCGACAAGCTGCGCTTCGATTTCACCCACCCCAAGGCCCTCGACCCCGAGACCATCCAGAAGCTCGAGGCCCTGGTCGCGGATGAAATCAAGAGGAAGGAGCCTGTCCTCACGCGCGTGGACTCCATCGAGAAGGTCAAGGCCTACGGGGCCCTGACCCTGCTTGGGGAGGACTACGGGGAGAAGCCCAGGTTCGTGCTGATCGGCGGCCCAAAGGGCTGGAAGGACCCCAAGGAGCGCTTCAGCCTGGAGCTCTGCGGCGGGACCCACGTCAGGAACACGGCCGAGCTTGCGGCGTTTAAGATCCTCAAGGAGTCCTCTGTGGCCTCGGGCATCCGGCGCATCGAAGCCGTGGCAGGCAGGGCCGTGGAGGACGCCCTGCGCCTCAAGCAAGAGGAAGAGGAGCAGACGGCGGCCCAGCTCATGGCCCGCCAGAGGGAGCTCCTGGAGGAGATACACAGGCTCGGAGGCAGGGCCGAGCAGTCCCCCCCCACGAGCGGCCCCTCCGAGCTCAGGATCCGCGAAAAGGAGCTTAAGGAGCTCCTCAGACGCCTCAGGTCCCAAAAGCTCTCCACCCAGGCCGAAGGCCTCAGGACCCTGGAGGTCAAGGGAATCAGGCTCTGCCTCCAGCGCCTGGAGGGCGCTGACCCCAAGTCCCTGCGCAGCCTGGCGGACAGGGCCAAGGCCGAGATCGGCTCAGGGGCGGTATTCCTGGCTACCCCGACCGGAGGAAAGCTCAGCTTCGTCCTGGCCGCGACCCAGGACCTCCTGGCCAAGGGCTTTGACGCCGCCAAGATCGCCAAGGCCCTTGCCCAGGCCTTCGGAGGCTCGGCCGGGGGCCGCGCAGACTTCGCTCAGGGCGGGATAGCGGCCCGGGACTGGGAAAAGATCGTGGGGGACCTCTCGACCCTGATAGGCTCTTCCTAAAGCCGCCGGGCTTTCCTCGCGGAGACGGCCGCCCCTGCCAAATCCCACAGACCCGTCACTTTAGCTCGCAACGAACAGGCTTGATCCTGACTTCCTCCATGACATTTCCCATCGTCGCCACCATGTGCGGGAATACATAGCGCAACCATAAATCGCCGTAAGCATACTGTTTCCCGTCCTTCACGCTCCCAGCAACGCTCCGATGATCCGGGATCGCCAGGGTTCTCTTCCAGGGTTTGCCATTCACGGTCTCACTGATCCAAGTGCATGAGGATTTTTGAGCCTTCGTGTTGGACGGTTCTTGACAATACGGGCAAGACGGGGGTAAACTCATGCCGCCGTTGGCTGGAAATGATCCCATGATCGCAGTGATTGGCTCCTGGAAGGACCCGGATTCTCGCTATCTTCTCCAATGCCTCAGGCAATCCAAAGCCAAGGCCTGCCTGATGGAAACGGGGCGTTTCCCGCAGGAGATTCGCGCATCCCTCCAATCCGGCCGAATGAATTACCAGGGCCTGCCTCTGGGCATGATCCGGGTTGCCTATCATCGCAACCTCTTCGCCTTGCCGGATTCGCTGGGTCCGGAGATCGACTCGCAGATGTCTGCGAACTGGTATGCCTCGCTGATGGCCTTCCGGGAAAAGGCCACTTTCCTTTCTTCGCTCGTCTATTTCCTAAAGGCCTGGGGGGTCACGGTCGTCAATCCGGTCGACTCCCAGCCGACCGCGCTCAAGCCTTTCCAGCTCTATCTTCTGAGCCGCGCCGGCGTCCCTGTTCCGAGCACCTTGGTCACCAACGATCCGGCAAGGGTCCTGACCTTCGCCAGGAGACATGGGCGCGTGATCTACAAGCCCGTCATGGGGGGGGCCAACGCGAGGGAACTTCTGGAGTCCGACCTCAAGTCCTCGCGGCTTAAGCTCTTGCGCAACGCCCCCGTCACCTTCCAAGAATACGTTCCAGGTTTCAATGTCCGGGTTTATGTGGTGGGCAGGCACGTGGTCTCAAGCACAATCATCCACACCAACAAGATCGACTTCAGGGAAGACGAAGGCTCCATTGAGCCTGTCCGGCTTCCCGAGGCCATCGAGAGGCTGTGCGTCAAGGCGGCGGGAGCCTGCCGGCTCCTTTTTTCCGGGATAGACCTCAAGTGGGACGGGATGAAGCGATACACCTTTCTCGAGTGCAATCTTTCTCCCGCGTTTCGCAATTACGACCG
>CAYLZQ010000069.1:0-8206 GCA_964388045.1 uncultured Elusimicrobia bacterium
TTCGCCCGCCGTCCTGCCTCGGAAAGGGCCGCGCGGCCCTCTCGGGAAACCCCTGAAACCTTCAAGCCCAGGCCTTGGGCAGCCCCCATTGATTTCGGCCGGGGAGGCCGGTCCCTGGAGCAAAAAACCGCTGATGCCTTCCTAAGGGCTGCAGAGCGCAACCTCCAGGAGGGCCTGCCGAGACTCACCCCTGAGAACTACCTGGACTCCGCCCGCCTGGTGGTCATGAGCGAGCGCGACATGATGTACGAATTCGTCCTCAACCGCGTCTACCAGAAGGGCAGGCCTTTCTACGTCAGGATGGCCGGGGCTGAGGTGATCCTGGTCGATCCTGCCAGGGACAAGCCCTTGGAGAGCTTCCTTGACGAGGTCTACGAAAGCCTCACCGAGGAGAGAAAGGGGGAGAGGGTCCTCAAGCCCGAGTACGCCAGGCTTTCCCTGCGCGAGCGCGAGCTGGCCATGCTCAGGCACGTCCAGAGCATGGTCCTGGAAAAAATCAAGACCGGGGAGGCTGGCCAGGAGGCCCTCAGCGCCAGGGCCCTGCGGGACAGGCCCCTTCTCCTCAAGCTCGGGGATTTCCTGGAGATCGGCTACGGAGTCTGCAGGCAGCAGAATCTCCTGGGGCACGTGACCCTGGAATTTTTGAAATCGAAAGGGATCATGGAGCTCTCGACTGTGGTCAGCCGCGGAGGGCAGGGCCACTTTTACACCCTGGTCCTGGGGGAGCCCTCGAGGACCTTCCCTTTCCCCTCAGGCAAGAGAAAGCTCTACGTGCTGGATATCACGCAGAATCAGGTCAAGGAGTTCAAGGAAGGGGACGCCTTCCTGGGCCTCAAGGAAGGCGAGTTGGGCACCCAAAAGGAGGAGATCGATATCGAGCGGGAGAGCGGGAGCCTGGCCTCCAGCTTTCCTGAAGCCATGGATGCCTGGCTGAAGCGCTCAGCGGGCCGCCAGGCCCGCGTCCTGGAGGCCCTGCGGAGGCTCAAGGACGACGAGAGGTACCGGAAGAGGTACCAGGAGCTCCAGGACCGCAAGAAGGACGAAGAATACATCGAGAGGCTTTCGGACAAGGAGTACGAGAAGTTCATTGAGGAGCTTGGGAGAAAGGAGCTCAAGCTCTTGAATGAGGCTTACTCGGACCTCAAGAAAGAGCAGGGCCTTGACCCCGAGCGCTGGAAGGGAAGGCTCAGGAAGAGCTACCTCGAGAGCCTTGAGGAGCTTGAAAAACTTTCCAAGGGCCGGATCAGGGCCCTTAACGCGGCCATGCGGCGGGGAAGCGAAAGAAGGCTTTTGAGAACCCTTCCGGAGGACATCTTCAATCCCACGGACATGGCTGCGCTTGCGGATGTGCAGCAGGCTGGTCTCGCCGTTGCGCAAGTCCCCAGGATGCCGCGGGGGCCGCTCCAGGGAGGGGCCTACCGCCCTCTTGATCCCGCCGAGTCCACCCACTACCGGGTCTTCGAGTTCGAGAGGAAGGGGGATTCCGTCAGGATCAAGGTGACTGACGTGCGCCGGAAGGGTCCCCACAAGCCAGCGGTCGCCTTCGAGGGAGAGGTCCCTGCCTCTGAGTCCCCGATCGCTCTGGAAGAGGGGGGATCGCTGCGCCACATGCTCGGGATCAAGAAGGGTCCCTCCAGGCTGGAGGGCCTCTCGGAATGGAAGGGGACGGACCAGGGAAGGCCTGAGGGCTTTTTCGCCAGATTCCTGAAAGGGCTCAAGGGGGGTTTCCGCCGCTCTGAAGAGGCTCCTGCCAAGACCAGGGATAAGAGGCTGGAGGAGAAAACCCCTAAGGAGGTTCCTGGTCTCCAGCCTCCCCCGACCCTTGAGGAATACAGGGACTACCAGGAGAGGCTCGCGGCGCGCCAGAGAGGCGAGTTTTGGGCCGAGCCCGTGGACCAGCGCGGGCGCGAGGTGATCCGCTTCCTGGACTCCCATTCCGAATACAAGCCCCAGGAGCCGGCCGAGGCCAAGAAGAAGCCCTCTGCCTTGGAGCTGGAGCTCGAGTCGGTCATCGGGGATCCCAGGAAGCTCAGGAGGCTCCAGGAGATCGAGCTCGCCTCTGAGAGGGATCAGCTCGTGGATGCGACAGTGAGGGATTGGGAGCTCCTGGATCTCATCCAGAGCCATCCCAATCCGGAGGTCCGCGGCCTGCTGGCGCCAGAGACCCTGCGGCAGCTCGCGCGGCAAATGGTCTGGGAAAACGTCTCCCCCGAGGCCCGCAATCCCCTGCGCGGACTCTACCAGGAGGTCCGGGCCTCCTTCAAGCCGAAGGACAAAATCAGCCCTCAGGAGAAGGAGGCGATCCTGGACCAGGCCGTGAGGATGCTCGGACGCAACAAGGCCCTCTCCCATTCCGAGAAGCAGGCCGAGCTCGACGCCTTCTTGTCCGCCATGAAGGAGCTGGGCCATTTCGAGGAGAGGGTCCATCTCCTCGAGCCCGGCAAACCCTTCCCGATCGAAATAGGCGGCCGGGCGCTGGAGGTCAGGGCGCTCAAGGACATGCCTGCGGAAGCGGCCAGGCATTTGAACCGCGGCATCGAGTTCTATCTCGTGGATCCCAGGGCTTTTGACCCGGTCACGTTGAGAGGCATCAAGGCCCTGCGGGACGGGGAGAGCATGGTCTTGGAGGCGGCAAGCCCTGGCCGCTTCGAGCTCCCCTGGGGGGCGCGGCTCAGGATCACCCGCTACGGGCGCTCGGTTTCTGTGAGCGTGGAAACCTACCAGGCCCCTGCGGACGGCAGGCTCGTCTCCGA
The DNA here is from genome assembly GCA_964388045.1 of uncultured Elusimicrobia bacterium. Taxonomy (GTDB): domain Bacteria; phylum Elusimicrobiota; class Elusimicrobia; order UBA1565; family UBA9628; genus CAYLZQ01. The sequence goes on from CAYLZQ010000069.1 coordinate 2,754, forward strand.
GAACCTGGGGTTTCTCGAAGGAGAGGGATTCCAAAGATCAGGTGGAGCCGCCATGGGCAGGGACGGCTTTTTCCAGGCTGAGGTCGGGGTGACTCCAGAGGGGCGCTTGGGGCCTCCCGGTCCCGGGAAGGCCGCTTCCAAGGTCGTTTTTTTCGTGGACCAGGATGGCCGGATCGCGCGCACAGTCTGGCCGGAGGGGCTCGCCTTCGGGGGCAAACCCCTCTCCCCTGAGGCGAGGGCGGGCGTGGAGAGGGCTGTCTGGGAGCACAACCGGAGCCTCGGAGGCCTCGGCGAGCCGCGCGCTCCCAGGCCGTGACCTCATAAATAAACAAGGACCGCGTGCGCTGCCTCAAGGTCCCCTGTGGCGATCTTGAGGAACACGTCCTTGAGCAGGCCCTGTCGGGCCTCCTCGGCCTTGAGCCTCTTGGCGTAAGCGCTCCAGGGAAGGAAGCGCTTGACCAGGTATTCCACGAGTTTGCGCCACCTCGCCTTCGGCTCCGCGGATGAGGCCAGGAGGAAGGCCGCCCGCGCGTAGTCCCTGATGTCGCGGCTCAGGTTTTTGCGTAGGCCCGCGTTCCGGGACAGGAGTTTTTCAATAGCCTCCACGCTGGAAATCCAGGCCTCTGACTCGAGCGCCCGGACCGCGGCCTCGTCGTTTGATTTAAGCTGAAGAAGGTTTTTGTCGAGCTCCTCGCCCCGGCGCCTGTAGGCGGCCTTCGCAGCCTCTTCCACAGGGGCCCTGGCGATCACGGCCAGGAGTTCCGGGGAGAGGAAGCCTTCCTGGGCCTCGATCCCGTTCAGCTCCTCCGCGAGCGCCGCGACAGTGATCCAGCGGCTGGCCTCCCTTTGCCTTGAGCCCAGGGAGAGAAGGAGCTCGCGGGTGATCCGGGAGGGGTCCTTGCCGGGAAGGGCCGCCTCTTCGAACTTCCGAGCCGCGAGCGTCGCCTTCTCAATGGCAGCCTGGCGTTTCTCGAAGCCCTTGTGCCTCCCTTTCCCGCCTGCCTGGGCCTTGAGCTGCGCCTCTACTTCGGAATTGAGGAGCTGCTCCGGGCCGAACTCCCTCTCGCGGCCGAGAAGCCTGGCCAGGGCGTAGTTTCGCTCGTAGCGCAGGCGCCTTTCCAGGTTGGCGATGTCAAAGCGCATGGCGTGGGAGGGGTAGCTCAGGGTCTCGTAGTCGAGCCTGCCTGTCTCGATGAGCCTGGGTCCCCCGGGCACGCGTCTGGCGTTTAAGGCGCTCTGCATGGCCTGGACCTGGGGGGAGTAGCCCCTGAGGTTTGCCTGGCTCAAGCGGTCGTAGTACCTGGTGCTCAAGGCCTGGGAGGGGCCTGCCTCCGGGACCTGCTTCGCCCCGGCCTGCTCCTGCTGGGTGATGATCCGGTTGGTCATCGTTCCCCGGCCCTCGAAGAGGGTGCGCATGATCTCGCGCTGCTCCTCCTCCGTCATGCCCTCCTCTTTGCGCATGAGCCTTGAGTCGTCGCTCGTCTTCCAGAGGCGGCCGAAGATGCCCCTCTTGGACTCCGGATTGTATTCCAGGTGGGTGCGGACCCTTCGGCTCACGAACTCCTCGAAGCGGCGGCTGGACTCGGCATCGTCCCGCCCAAGCCCGACGGCCAGGCCCGCGGCCTCCTCGAGGTTCTCTGCGATCCAGGCCCTGATCTCCCGGAGGCGCGCGGCCTCGTCAGGGGTCGAGGTGATGGCTCCCGCAAGGCTGGAGCGGTTGATCCGTGCCGCCAGGGATTCGGCCATGCCTGGCTCAGAAGCCAGGCGTGTCATCATCTGGCGGACGATCTCAGCTTCTGAGAGGTCCTCCAGGGGAGTCCCCTTAGCCTCCTCCGGCCCCCCTTCGAACTGGGCGCTGGCCATTCCAAGAAAAAACAGCAGCACTAGGAGCCTCATGGCTTGGGGCTTCCTGCCGCGGGCTTCGGCGCCGGAGAGGGCTTGGGCTCAGACTCGGCCTTGCCGAAGTCATAGACGAACCTCTTTCCTGAGTAGACCTTCCCCTCGTCCGTGATCCTGGCCAGGCCCAGGGTGAGCTCGGAGGAGGGGATGTCCACGCGCAGCCTGCGAGCCACGTCCAAGAAGGTGTGGGTCGCGCTCTTGTCTGGAACCCTCCAGCGGATGAGGGCGTACCTTCCGTTTTGGGTGAGGGCCAGCATCTCGAGGCGCGCGAAGGGGCCGGCCTCCATCAGGCTCGCCCCCAGGTAGCTCCTGACCGAGGCCGTCCAGCCCCGAGCGTCCCTCCAGGAGAAAATCAGGGATTCTCCGTCCGTCGAGAAGGCCAGGGGCTCCCCGCCCTCCGGGATGTCCGCGTCCGTATTCTTCCAGAGCTCTTTTCCGTTCGAGCCCAGGAGGCGCAGGCTGCGCCTGGACTCCAGGAACTTGGTCCGGTCAGGGGTCCAGGTGGTGACGCGCTCCAGGGTCCAGGCGAAACGCCCAGCTCTCGAGGCCCCTCCCAGGATCTCGCGGACGTTGACGCGGGAGCCGCTGGAGTCCTCCCAGGTTCCCAGGCCTATCTCCTCGGAGAGTTCTCCGGAGGCGTCGTAGAATACCAGGGAGGAGCCCTGCCTGGCCCAGCGGCTCAGGTCCTGGGCTCCGCCGGCCAGAGGGATGAAAAGGAGAGCCCCGAGGAAGAGCCTCAATCCTCTCTGGCCTCCACCACGACGCGTCCTCCGGCCTTGGGGAAGAGGCGGACCGCGTAGGGCTGGGTCAGGGCCTGGATCACCATGCCCCGGGGCTTCCTGACCCTGTAGCGGACGAGGGTCCCGGCCTTGCCCCCAGGCTCTTCGAAGAGGACCCCGTAGCCGCCCGTGTTGCGGGTCCCAAGGAAGACGGCCACGGCGAAATGCTTGGAGAGGTCCGCGGCCGGGGCGGCCCTGCCGATCTTCTCCCAGATCTTTTCCCACTCCCGGGCCGTCCGGGCCACGACCACCGCCGGTTCCGCCACCGGGCAGAAGGCTCCGCTCCATTCCATGACCCGTTTCTCCTTCCTGGGGCTTTTGGCCTCTCTGGCCCCCAGGGCCGGGAGAGCGCAGGAGAAGGCGAGCAAGGCCCCCAGGACTCTATTCATGGCGCCCCCCGATCAATATCTTCGGGATCCGGATCGTGGGCTGGCCGTCGCTGACCGGAACCCCCTGGCCGTCCTTGCCGCAGGTCCCGATCCCCCAGCCCATGTCCCAGCCCACGCGGTCTATGGACTTGAGGATCTCGGGGCCTATGCCGAGGAGGTTGGCGTCCCTGACCATGTGTCTCACGCTCCCGTCCTCCACCCAGTAGCCCTCGTCCACCTCGAAGACGAACTCCCCGGTCGCGGTGTTGACCTGCCCCCCGCCCATGTGGGTGACTAGGATCCCGGCCTTGAGGCCCTTCAAGATCTCCCGGGGATCGTCCTTCCCGGGCGCGATGTAGAGGTTGGACATCCTGGGGATGGGGCGGCAGTGGAAGGACTCCCTGCGGCCGTGGCCGTTGGAGGCCTTCCCTTCCTTCATGGCCGTGACCCGGTCGTAGAGGTAGTCGCAGAGTATCCCGCTTTTGACCACGGCCGTGGGTCTGGCCTCCATCCCCTCGTCGTCGAACCTGAAGCTCCCGCGGTAGAAGGGGAGGGTCGGGTCGTCTATGATCGTGATGTTCTCCGGGGCGACCGCTTGGCCGAGCTTTCCCTTGTAGGCCGGGGAGGAGCCCTCTTGGACGTGGTCCACCTCGAGGGAGTGCCCGATGGCCTCGTGGACGAAGGTCCCCCCGGCTGAGGCCGCGATCACGATCGGCATCTCCCCGGCCCTGGCCTTGGGGGCGGAGAGCTTGGCCACGGCCCTGGCCGCGGCCTGGCGGGCCTTTTGGAGGGGTTCCGTGTCCGTCAGGAGCTCATAGCCCTTGAGGGCCCCGATCACCGCGCTCCCGGTCTGGAGGATGCCTTCCCTCTGGGCGATCACGCTGACGACCAGGATGACGGCCGTCCTCTCCTCGCGGCGAAAGGTTCCCTCGGAGTTCAGGAGGACGATCTCCCGCTTTCCCTCCCCGTAGCTGAGGCTGACTTGGCGGATGTGGGGGAACTCGCTTCTGACGGCGCTGTCGATCCTGCGCAGGAGGGAGATCTTCTCCTCGAGGGGGATGGGGAAGGGCTCCACCCGGACCGGGTGGCGGAATGCGGTTGGAGGTCCGATTCTTATCGGCGCCTGGACGGCGGCTTCGCCTTTGTCGAAAAGGCCAGCGCGGATTCTCGACGCCGTCCCGGCGTCGAGTTCTTGGGTGCTCCCCTGGAGGGTTTCCACCCCCCCGGCTTGGCGCAGGAAGCGCAGCCCCATCCCCCGCTCGGAGACAGCGCCCATGTCCTCCACGCGGGAGTCCTCGAAGCGGATCGAGGCCCCCTCCGAGGCCTCCAGGAATATCTCCCCGTAATCGGCCCCTCCCAGGAGGCCGGCGAAGTCCTCGGTCTTGATCGTCGGCAGGAGGCTCATGCCTTGAGCGGGAGCCTTACCGAGACGGTGGTCCCCTCCCCTAGCCTGGACTCGAGCTCGACCTCCCCCCCGTGGTTTTCCGCGACCTTCTTCACGTAGGGAAGGCCCAGCCCCAGGCCCTCGACCTGGCCCGTGAAGGAGTCCTCAACCTGGTGGAATCCGCTGAAGACCCTGTCCTGCTCCTCAGGAGGGATTCCCGGGCCCGCGTCCTTGACCCTGAGCACCGCCTCTCCTGCGCTCGTCTCCACCGAGACCCAGACCCTCTTCTCGGGCTTGGGATCGAACTTGACGGCGTTCTCGACCAGGTTCTTGACGACCTCGCAGAGTTGGTCTTTGTCGCAGGCCACGGCCGCAGCCCCGGCCGGGACGAACTCCACCGCGGCCTTCCTCTCCACAAGCCAGGTCCGCATGCCCTTGATGGCTTCCGTGACCAGCTCGTCGAGCCGGCAGGGGATGAGATCCAGGGGCTCCTCGGGGTTCTCCAGGGTGGTATACCGAAGGAGCTTGTCCACCAGGTCGGCCAATTTTCGGCCCTGGGTCAAGATGGCCTCCATGGCCTTGAGATGCTCCGGGGGCGGCGGGGCGGCCCTGAAATCCTCAAGGAGGAGCTCGGAATAGCCGGTCACGGCCGCAAGCGGGGTCTTAAGCTTGTGCGAGATGAGGGACAGGAAGGAATGCTTGAGCCTCTCCCTCTGCCACTCCTCGGTCACGTCCCTGAGCACCCAGAGCAGGCCCTTTTGCGCGGGCCTGGAGCCTGTCCCCCCGAGCTCGAAGCGGGAGACCCTTCCGGACAGAATGAGCCTTTTGGGCTTCTCGCGGCTGGCGGCGAAGTCCAGGGCCTGCGCGTTGTCGGCGACGATTCCGCGCAGGGAGGGGGTGAGGGCCATGCCCCCGAAGGCCCGGGAGATCTCGGCGGGTTGGGAGCCCAAGCCCAGGTATCTTCTGGCCGCCTGGTTGGCCAGGAGGATTTTTCCCTGGGCGTCGGTCAGGATCGCGCCGTCC
>CAYLZQ010000070.1:0-8154 GCA_964388045.1 uncultured Elusimicrobia bacterium
CGCAGGCCGCTAGCCACGATTGCAGCAGGAGCAGGGTATTGGGATAGGCTCTAAGGCTGCAGGAAATCGCCGGGCTGCTCCACAAGGACACGCATCTTGATCTGGCGCAAGGCCGCCAGGCTCCGCCCCCTGGCCTCCTCGAGGTTCGAGCCGACCCCCATGATCTCGACCACCTCCTCGAAGCTGTTGCCCTCGGGAGCGGCCACCGGGTCCCCCGCGGAAGCCAGCATCTGCAGGTGCGCGATGCCTGGGAGCCCCCTGGCCGCCTCCAAGCCCTCGACAGCCTCAAGGCGGCCCGTGAACTTCGAGGCGCCGAACCGGTAATCCACCACTCCGGAAGGCGCGGGGACTGGGTCAAGGCGCAGGCCCAGGAGCGCCCGGATGCCGTACTCCACCAGGCTGATCCCTGTGAGGATCTTGACGCACTTCCAAATGGCGGCCCCGCCCAGATAGGGATTGACCTCGATGATGCGGGCTCCCGCCGGGGTCATGATCACGTCCACGCGGGCGTTGCCGTCGTGGATTCCCAGGACCTGAAGGGCCTTTGCGGCGGCGGCGACGAAGGCCTGCTGGATCGCCGCGTCCTGCTGGGAGGGGAAGCTCAGGCTCCCGCCGGCGTATTCCCGCGCCGGGCCGATGCCGTGGGTGTCCGAGACCATCGCGAAGACCGGCCTGCCGTTTTGCATCACCAGCTCCACGGAGGATTCATGGGTGCCCGGGGCCTGCTCCAGCATGCGCTCCATCAGGATGCCGGGGTAGCGGTTGAAGATGGTCGAGCCCGATTCGGACTGCTCCGCGTAAGCCTTGAGGGAGGCCTCCATCCGGCGGTAGGTCCGCTCGGCCGCTTCCTCGGAGTCGATGCCCATCTCGATGAACCTGCTGTTCTCGCCGTGGTTCGACTTCATGACGAATTTCCCGCCTCCCAGCTCCCGGAAGGCCATGCGGGCCTCCTCGGCGCTCCTGATCTTCCGGGCAGGGACCGCCAGCTCCGGAACCGAGTTAAGAGCCTCCCGGGTCTTGGCTTTGTCGTCGGCGGTGAGGACGGCCTGCTTGGGCACGCCGGCGGCGCGGATTTCGCCGACGATCCTGCCCACCAGCTTCGCGTGGTGGCTGCGGAAGGCCGCCACGACGTCGATCGTGGATCGCCGGGAGATCTCGGCGACCTTCCTGACGATGTCCGCCATGCTGGCGTCGTCGCGCCGGTCGATCGGGGCCGCGATGAAATGGGAGTCAGGCACCAGGGCGGCGGAATGGGGGCGGTTCTCGGGCCGGTCGAGAAGGATGAGTTTGAGGCCGAGCTCCCTCGCGACGCGCGCGGTCTCCTCCAGAATGAAGGGCCGCGAGCTCCTGGTCCCCACCAGGAGCAGAGTCTTGCCGCGGACCGCCGCGTCCTCGAAGAGCGCGGCGGCTTTCGCCGCAGCGGCCTCATCGGCCTCGGGCCGGTCTCGATCCTTCCCAGGGGAGCCGGCGGAGTCCCCTTGATCCGGAAGCGAGGGACCCGCCTGCGGGGCGTCGGCATGGCCCGGAACGGAGATCGGGAGGGAGGGGCCGGCCTGCTCTAACCCAGGGCCCTTGAAGACGCTCGCCCCCTTCGCCGGTGGTGCCTGGAGGGGGGCGGCAACCGGAGGCGCGGAGAGAGTGAACGCCGTATGGCCGGGAGGGACCCCCAGGTCTCCGGGAACAAGCCCCCCTGAGTCATGGCCGCGAGATCCGATTTCCAGACCAGCAGAGGCAAGACCTCCCGGCGCGCCGGCGGCAGCCCTTCCCAAGGGCTTGGCCGAGACAGCCGTTGCGCCGGCCATGACCCGAGGGCAGTAAGAACTTAGCAGGGCAAGGGCCGATCCGAAAATGAGCGAGAAGATGAGCGGCTTTCTCATTCGCATGACTCTCTATCCTCCCGATATTATTCCAACCGGCCCATTATATTTCCAAAGGGAGTCTCGCACTAAGGGCCTATTAGGGAAAGAAAGGACCAGCAATGGGCCTAGAACCAGGTGGGCCTAAGGAACTACCGGGTTGGGATCGCAGTCAACCTCAGGCCTCATGGTAGAGCGCGGTCTTCTGGAGATCCTCCTCCACGCGCATGAGCTCCTCCTCGGTCGAGAGCCTCTTGGGCCCCTCGAAGCGGCCCCGGACCCAGGCCAGGTAGTAGAGGCCGAGCAGGGCCGAGAGCCCTGCGAAGGTGTAGCCGGTGCGCTGGTTCGGGGGGGCCACGAAGAGGACGGTGATGAAGGCGACCCAGAGCGCCGCGAGGGCGTTGACGAGCCCTCCCCAGGGGCCCAGGTTCCAGGGGCCGATCTCCCTCCACTGGCCCCGCCGGCGCGCCCTGAGGACCAGCAGGATGGGGATCACGTAGGAGACGTAGAGCCCGATGGTGGAGAGGGAGACGATCACCCCGTAGGCCTGGGAGTAGAGCGCGATCAGGAAGGCCAGGCCCACCGAAAGCCAGACTGCCGGGGCGGGGGTGCGGTATCTGGGGCTTACCCGGGCCAGAAGCGAGGAGCCGGGAAGGCCGCGGTCCCGGGCGAAGGCGAAGATCATGCGCGCGTTGGCGGTGACCGAGGAGAGGCCGCAGAACCACATGGCGGGAAGTATCGCCCAGACCAGGGCCTTGCCTGCTTTGGGCCCGAAGGCGCGCTCCGCGATGTGGATGAACGGGTTCGGAGCCCCGGCCGCGGCCGGCAGGTCCTGGATCCCCAGGGTCACGGCCAGAAGCAGGAGATAGCCGAAGACTCCTGAGATCAGGACCGCGTTGAACATCCCCCAGGGGGCGTTGCGGCGGGGATCCACGGTCTCCTCCGTGATGTGGGCCGAGGCGTCGTAGCCGGTCAGGGTCCATTGGGCCTGGAGGAGGCCGATCAGGAAGGCCCAGGCGTAGGGGACCTGGGAGGTGGTGAACCCGGTCTTGAAGGCGAATGAGAGCGGCTGCCGGGGGGCGAAGAGGAGGAAGCCTGCGACCAGCAGCAGGGTCACGGCGACGTGATACCAGACGCTGAGGTCGTTGAGGGCCGCCACAGTGCGGATGCCGTAGTGGTTGAAGAGGCCATGGCTCAGGAGGAGCAGGCCGTAGATCGGCAAGAGGGCCCCGGGCCCGAGGTTGAGAAGATCCACCATGAACAGGGCGATCCCGTAGTCGATGCCGGCCGTGGTCGCGAGCTGTCCCACGAAATTGAACCAGGCCGTGAACCAGCCCCAGCCCGGGCCCCCCAGGAGGGCCGCCCAGTGGTAGACGGCCCCGGCCGTGGGAACGGCCGAGGCGATCTCGGCCATGGAGGCCGCGACCAGGAGGGTGAAGAAGGTCACCAGGGGCCAGCCCAGGCCGTTGACCGCGGGGCCCCCGAAGCCCAGGCCCTGGCCGTAGAGGGTGATGGCCCCGGTCAAAATCGAGATGATCGTGAAGGAGACCGCGAAGTTGGCGAAGCCCCCCATGTCGCGCAGGAGCTGCTGGGCGTAGCCCCAGCGGTGCAGGTCCCTCTCGTCCTCCAGGATCTGGCGGTGCTTGTCCGGCATTGAGGGGAGTTTAACAGTTTGCCGCTCTTAGAGCGACTAAAAAAACCGTCTTTCGGGCTGCGATCGCGGCTTTTGGCCTACGCCTTCGTCGCTCGTCACTCACATACTTTCTTCGTCAGTATGCTCGCTCCTCGGCTCGGCTGCAAAATCCACGATCTCGCTGCCGAGGCCGGTTTCTTTAGCCGTTCTTTGGGTAGGCCCTCGGCCCTAAGCCGGCCTAGGCCATTTTCCCTCCAATTCGAGCCCATTGGGCCCATCAGGCCCTTAGGACCCATGCCCTATAATTTCCCGTACCGACACTCACTGCATAAGGAGCCTTGCGATGACCCTCTATCCCTTCGCGAAGAAATCAATTTCAGCCGTCCTTTCTTTGGGCCTGACCCTTCCCATTCCCGTCTGGGCGGGTGGAGACAGCGGCAAGGCCAAGGGCCTTGCGCCCTCACGCCCTTTGACCTTTAGGCCTCTCTCCCGAATGGAAGTCAATGCGCCTCTCGGGCTGAAAGGCGCGGATCCGGCCCTTGGCGAAGGCCAGGGGGCTCTTGAGGCTGGGGCTTCCCTGAAGGCCGGTCAGGTCCTTCCACTCCTTCCTCCCCAGGCCGTCAACGCCCATCCAGTGCTCGAGATCCTCAACACCCTGCGCTCCAAGGGCATCGTCCTTCCCGATACTGCTCTCACCCCGGCTGACGCGGCGAAGCTGGCGGCTGCGGCCCAGGCCCTTCCGGAGGGCCCGGCCAGGGCTGCCCTCCTATCCATGGCCAGGGCGATCGCCTCCTCCCCGGGAGGAAACCCGGCCTCAGGCCTCAACGAGGGTTTTGACAAGTCCCCTCGGAGCTCCTTGGCTGATCCTGTCTTCTTCAAGCCCGATCAGCGCCGGCTCGAGTTGCCCGCGGAAAGGCTGCGCTGGAGCCCGGCCCTGGACAAGCTCCCGGCGGGAACGCGAGGGATTCCGCTCTCCAAGAAGCAGATCGTAGGGCAGAACAACGCCTTGCGGGCCATCTATTTCGGCCTCAGGATGACCGGAAAGGGGTACAACCTTTACGTCTCAGGCCCTGAGGGCTCTGGCCGGGAGTCTGCGGTCAGGCACATCCTCAGCGTCCTGGCCCCACGGATGCCTACGCCTCCGGACCTGGTCGCGGCGACCAACCTGGAGGATCCCAAAGAGCCGGTCATCTTGGAGCTGGAGCCTGGGGCCTGGTCCCGGTTCGAGGAGGCTTTGGCCCAATTCCTTGCCGCCTACCAGGCAGTTCTTCCCAAGGAGCTTTCCTCAGGGCAGGCCAAGGCGAAAAGGAAGGGGCTCGAGGAGGAGGTGGAGAAAGCCAGAGCTGAGAGGCTGAAGGCCTTTGAGGAGAAGGTCTCCAAGGTCCGCGTGGGAAAGGACAAGAGGTTCGGCATCCACATCTATACCCTCAAGAAGGAGGAGGGCCGGACGGAGATCCGAGTCGTGCCCACCTACGAGGACAAGGGAAGGATGAGGACAGTGGGCTCCGAGGAAGAGCTCCACGGCCTTGTGGAGGCGGGGCAGTTCGCCCAGGAGGATTGGGAGGAGGCTGCCGAGCAAGGCAGGGAGGCTGCGCGGGTTTTTCTTGAGGAGCTTGATGAGCTCATAGCCCAGGAGCGCGAGATGGAGGCGCTGCTCGCGCAGGCCAAGCACCAGGTCAACGCCGAGGCTGCGGCGGACCTGGTCTCCCGGATCGGCATTTCCATTGTGAGCGCGGTCACGAAGAGCCGTCATGACACCCCGGAGCACAAGGATTGGGAGAAAAAGGTCAGGCTGCGCAGGGCTGGTTTCATGGCCGAGACGGCCAAGGTCCGGGTGGGCCCCTACGGGGTCCTGGTCAACGAGGAATCCGTCCTTACGAACCGGATCAGCTTCACCCACGAGGTGGACGGCCGGATGAGGCTTCTGGATGAGGAAGAGCTGGAGGCCAAGCTCAAGGCGGGTGGGATCACTGAGAAGCAGTTCGAGGAGCTCCTCCAGGTGGCCAAGCCATGGATCAAAAGACTCGGGATTCTCATGAGGCTCGAGGAGAGGGAGCACCAGAAGCTCCACTCCAATGACCCGCCCCCTACCCAGGCCGAGGTCAAGGCGCGCGCCTACGTCGTGTCCCTGCTTCAGCACGCGGCCATCCATTACCAGGACTTCCTACCCCGGCAGGACAAGCCCGAGGGCTCAAGGCAGGATCCCTCGGAGAACTATCGCGTGAGCGTCCTTGCCACCGGAGCGGGGAATGGGGCTCCCGTCATTTTCGCCGAGACCCATTCCTACGAGGAGCTTTTCGGCTCCGCTGATGAGAACAAGAAGCTGATCGTGGTCCCGGGGGCGGGGGCTGTCAGGACGAGCGAGCGGGGAGGTCCTATCCTTAATTCCGGGCTCTTTCACAAGGCCAACGGCGGCTTCCTGGTCCTGGATGTGATGAAACTCCTTTCCCAGCCCGGGGCCTACCCGGCCCTCATGCAGGCCATCGAGACCGGGAAGGCCGAGATCGCTGAGGGAGGGCTTGAGAGCGCCCTCACCCTGAGCGGGAAGAAGCACCAAGTCCCGGCCAGGGTCAAGGTGGTCCTGATCGGGTCTCCGGTCCTCCAGATGCTGCTTCGGGCCTATGACGACCAGTTCGCCCGCAACTTCAACGCCATCGCCGAATTCGAGCCTGCCTTGAAGATCAGCGATGAGACGCTCGGGGCCTACCTCCTATTCATGAAGAAGGTGATCCTCCAGAGCGAGGGGGGGATCCTGGAAATGACCCGTGAGGCGGTGGCCGCTGTGCTTGAGTTCGCGGCCCGGGAGGCCGAGAGCAACCAGAAGCTTACGGCCCAGTTCGGCCTGATCCACGCCTTGATGCGCGAGGCGAGCTTCTGGGCCAGGGAGTCCGGGCGCCAGGAGGCGGGGCGCGAGGACGTGGAGCTCGCCCTAAAGGCCAAAGAACAGAGGGAGGGGGTCTATGAGAACCACTATCTGGAGCTCCTCATGGACCGAGTCTTCGTGGTGGAGACGGACGGGGCCAGAGTCGGGCAGGTCAACGGCCTGGCTGTCCTCGGCTCCTTCGGGGTGCCGGAGCGCATCACCGTGGTCACCTCGGCAGGCAGGGGCATGGAATCCGTGGACCGGCAGGCCCTGACCACAGGGCCCGACTTCAACAAGGCCCTGGGGGATGTCTGGGGCTACCTCAACCACGTCTTCGCCCAGGTCAGGGAGATCGCGGCCCGCATCAGCATCTCCTTCGAGCAGAACTACGGGGAGATAGACGGAGACTCCGCCACCCAGGCCAAGATCTACGGCGGCCTCTCGAGCCTTTCCGGGATGGCGATCGAGCAGGGGATAGCGGTCACCGGCTCCGCCGACCAGTTCGGGAACGTCCAGGCGATCGGCGGGGTGAACGAGAAGATCAAGGGCTTCTTCGCCCTCTGCGCCCAGCGAGGCCTGACAGGAAGGCAAGGGGTGATCATACCGGCCGCCAATGCGGCTAACCTGATGCTTTCCCCCGAGATCGTGAAGGCAGTGCGCGAGGGGAGATTCCACATCTGGGCGGTCAGCCACGTGAGCGAGGGCATCGAGATCCTGACCGGGGTCCCGTACCGGAGGGTCCTAGCCCTTGCGAGGACCAGGCTCAGGGAGCTGGGAGCCTCCAATCCCGTGAGCCGCCTCTTCTGGCGGCTGGTCCGCGGCCTCTTGAGCATGGCCTGGCGCAGCGCCTGGGCGGCCGAGCGCCCAGGGCCTCCGGCTCCGGTTAAACCCGATGAACCCCATGGCCTCGGGAAGGACATAACCTGAAAAAGTTTACAGGATGTTGCGGGACTTTTCGCAGATCCCGCGCTATACTTTCCGCAGACTCAAGGATCAAGGAGGGGCCATGACGGTCGTGTGCGCCTGGTGCAGGAAGGAGATGGGGCAGAAGCCTCCCCTGGAAGACCTGCGGACCACCCACACCCTTTGTCCCCTCTGCGAGTCCCTGGTCTGCCTCTCCCCGCTCGGCCCGGCCCCGCAACCCCACCGGCAGGGTTGAGCGCTTTCCTGCCTCCGCCTTCCAAGTGGTATAATCTTGGGAAGCATCCCTCTCGGGGTATAGCTCAATTGGTAGAGCGCCTGGTTTGGGACCAGGAGGTTCTCAGTTCGACCCTGAGTACCCCGATGCCTAGAGAAGCTACGGGAGCCAAGGGCCATTAACTGGTGGCCCACAGAGCCGTATCCGAATAGCGAAAATATTTAATCCGCAGGAATACCCGGGGGCAACTGTGTCCGGACACACTCAGGTATACAGGGTACAAACCGGGATCATAGGTGACACTATCTTGGAGGTCGTGGGCCTTGACGCTAATAAGTCCCCGGGCTAAGATTGGGTCATGGTTAAAACGATCGCTATGCGCGCGTTGGCAAGTGCCGTGTTTCCCATCGTTTTATTTGCCCAACTCTTGCCGTTAAGAGTCGACGCCTCAGTCCAGACCGACCAAAGTGTCCTCAATTGCATGCGGAGAATTTTTTTGCGGACTCATGCGCAAGACAGCCCGTTCCGGTTGAAAAATATGAAGCCTGGATCCGGCCCTCTTCCCGGGGGTGATTACGCGTGCGGCTCCGTTGGAAAAAATTACGAGGTCTATATCGGGGATAAGGAAGGAGTCATAGCCAACAGGTCTGCCGATCAAATTCTG
>CAYLZQ010000071.1:0-8110 GCA_964388045.1 uncultured Elusimicrobia bacterium
CCGAGTTATTAAGGCCGTTGAACGACTCTTTCATAGCAGACACAGTTTCCATAAGGTGGTGCGACGGCAAGAAATTCGCAGCATGCGTTAACAAGGAAACCCGCCGCGAATTCCTTGCCGCGCATACTAACGGGTCAGGAGGGCCTCTATGTCCCTTGCCAGGTCTGAGGAGCGCTTGGGGCCCATGTAGCGGCGCACGACCAGGCCCTGGCGGTCGATCAGGAAGGCCGTGGGCAGGCCGGGCAGGACATAGCCCTCCGGGGGCCAGCCCCCGGAGAGAAGGATCGGATAAGGGATTCGGTTTTCGCGGACAAAGGGGCTAACGACCTTCTGGCCCAGGACATCCAGCGAAACTCCGACCAGCTCGAAGCCCTTCTCCTTGTATTTTTCATGCAGGGACTTAAGCTCCGGGAGCTCCTCCAGGCAGGGATCGCACCAGGTGGCCCAGAAGTCCAGAAGGACCACCTGGCCCTTGAAGGAGGAGAGTGAGACCTTCCGGCCCGTGAGGTCCGGGAGGCTGAACTCAGGAGCTGGGGAGAGCGCGGCTTGCTCCCTCCAGCCGCGGCGGGAGACCGTCGCGTAATAGAGGAGTATGGCCATGCCCACCAGGCCCAGGAGGGCTTTCCAGTTCCTCGTCATAGCGCGAACTTAAACAGGGCCTTGGGCAGGAACTGGATGAGCAGGGTCAGGCGGTTGGAGAAGACCAGGACCCCGACCAGGACCAGGAGGAGTCCGGCGCAGACCTCCCCCCACCGGATGTAGCGCTTGTAGCCTGAGAAGAACCGCAGGAAGGCATTGACCCCGAAGCCGGTCAGGATGAAGGGAAGGCCCAGGCCCAGGGAGTAGATGCCCAGCAGGTACATCCCATGCCCGATCGTTTCCTGGGTGGCGGCCAGGGCCAGGATCGCGGCCAGGATCGGCCCGATGCAGGGGGTCCAGCCGCAGGCGAAGGCGAGGCCCATCAGGAAGGCCCCCAGGTAGCCCGGGGAGATCCTGGCCGCGTCGTAGCGCTTCTCGTAGTAGAGCCAGCGGATCGGGAGAAGGCCGCTGATGTGAAGGCCGAAGAGAATGATCAGGGCGCCCGCCCCCTTGCTGATGAGCGGCATGTGCGAGGCCAGGGCCCTGCCCACGGCCGAGGCTGAGGCCCCCAGGGCCATGAATACCAGGGAGAAGCCGAGCACGAAGAAGATCGAGCCCAGGCCCGCCTTCCTCCAAACGGCCCTCCCGGCTCCCTGCGCCAGCTCCTCCAGGGAGAGCCCGGAGACGAAGGAGAGGTATCCAGGCACGAGAGGGAGCACGCAGGGCGAGAGGAAGGAGGCCAGGCCTGCCACGAAGGCGGCCCAGGCGCCGGGAGTCATTTATCGCCTGCCCTATGGGATAACCATGCCTGGAGCGGACTGGGAAGTTTCATGTTTCCCCGGGACGTACGTTCCTGTAGGTGCGCTCCATCTCCAACTCGTAGAGGGGCTTTCCGTCCGACTCGGCGTAGGGGCGGCTCAGGTAGTTCAAGGGTCCCCCGCTCTGGCGCGGGGAGAGGGTGATCTCGCGCCCGGTGCTGACCAGGACCCTGTTCTCATCCAGGTGCCCGAAATAGTAGCCTGCGCGCGCCGGGCGTTTCCAGGCCTCGGAGATGTCCACGGGGATCCAGCCCCTGCCCTGGGCGTAGAATTCGGCCCAGCAGTGGTAGGAACCCTGGATGGCGCCCTCCGGGGCCTCGGGAACAGAGTAGCCCATCCTGAAGCGCGCTGGGATTCCCTCGGCCAGGGCCAGGGCGATGAAGAGGGAATGGAAGTCCGTGCAGTTGCCCTTTCCGAACTTGCAGGCAAAGAGCACGTCCCCTTGGCCCCAGCCCTCTCCCGACTTGTCGTAGCGCATGCGGCTGAGGACGTAGGTGTAGAGGGCGCGCGCTTTTTCGAAGGGATCCTTAAGGCTCTCCGTGGCCTCACGGGCGATTTTGCGGATCTCGTCGTTGACGACCAAAAGCCCGCGCGGCTCCCGGTAAAGGGGGAGGACTCTGCCCCGGACCAGGGCCGGGCGCTGCTCGCGCCTGAGGATCCGGTAGCGAAGCTCGACCTCGACCTCTCCCTCCTTGGGCAAGGGGCATTCCAGGAACAGGAGCTGGTTTCCGAATTCGGGGTCCGCAGTGATCTGGTGGGGCCATGGGGATTTGACCTGGATGAGCCTGGCCGTCTGCGCCTCGTCCGAGGGAGGCTTGGGGATCCAAAGCCTGACCTCCCTGGCCCCCCGGGGAAGCTTGAGGCGCACTATCTCCACGAGCTCCATGGACCTGGAGGCCTGCCTCCTGCTCCCGGCATGGGCCGGGACCCAGGCGGCCAGGACGCAGGCCGAGATTTTGACGGCGATCCGAGGATACACTGTCTGGAGAGTTTAACATCTCTGAAGGCCCCGCGCAAAATCAGTATGATTACAAAGGTGAAGCGCTTCTCAGTGGAAAGCCTGGACCTTGGGCTTGCGGATTTCGATCCCTCAGAGGCCATGCGCCGCCTGCTCGCCCTGGAGGGAGCCTCCCAGGGCTTCCTGGTCGAGAAATCCCAGCCTGACGAGAGCGCCGTCTTTCTGGGGACCTCCCCCTTTGAGATCCTGCGCATTGTGAAGGGCCAGGCCTTATCCGAGGCCTTTGGCCGCCGCAGCGTCCTCCCCGGCAATCCCTTCCTGGCCTTGGGCAGGCGCCTGGCCGGATTCCGCTTGGAGGGCCGCGCTCCTCCCTTTACGACCGGGGCCGTGGGCTTCCTGGGCTACGAGATGGCGCGCCATCTGGAGAGAATCCCGGCGCGGACTCCCGGCCAGGAAGCGGTCCTCATGCTTTTCGGTGCGATCGTCTGCTGTGACCGGCTCAGGGGAAGGACCGAGCTTTTCGGGTTGGTGCCCTGCGGCCCAAAAGCCGCCTCGGAGCGAGCGGCCCTCAGCCGCAGGGCCCAGGCCATTGCCTCGGAGCTTCGCGGGTGCCGGCCGAGCCGCAAAGGGCAATTGCCGCCAGGGCGCGGCAAGAGCCCGGGACCAGCCCTGGGCCGTGGGGTCCTAGGCCGGGAGGGCTTCATGAGGGCGGCCCGGCGCATCAAGGAGCACATCCGCGCAGGTGACATTTTCCAGTGCGTGCTCTCAGAGAGCTTCACGCTGCCGACTGAGGCTGAGCCTCTTCGGATCTACCGCTGCCTGCGCCGGGTCAGCCCGGCCCCCTACCTCTTTTTCCTTAAGGACGGGGAGGAGCACTGGATCGGAGCCTCCCCGGAGAGGCTCGTCAAGGTCCTGGCGAGGCAGGCCCTCAACTGTCCCATAGCCGGGACACGGCCCAGGGGCGGGGACCCTAGGGCGGACCTCCTCTTGGAGCGCGCCCTGCGCCGCAGCCCCAAGGAACGGGCCGAGCACCTGATGCTGGTGGACTTGGCGCGCAATGACCTGGGGCGGGTGTGCGCCCCGGGGACGGTCAGGGTGAGGACCCTGATGGAGGTGCGGCGCTTCTCGCACGTCATGCACCTGGTGAGCGAGGTGGAGGGCCGGCTTGAGCGCGGGCGCGCGAGCTGGGAGGCCATGGCCGCCTCCTTTCCGGCCGGGACCGTGAGCGGGGCTCCCAAGGTCCGGGCCATGGAGATCATCGCCGGGCTCGAGCCCCAGCCCCGCGGCTTCTACGCCGGAGCCTTGCTTCAACACGATTTGCAAGGGAACCTGGACTCCTGCATCTCGATCCGTGCCATGTCCGTCTCCAGAGGCCTGGCCAGGCTCCAGGCCGGGGCCGGGATCGTGGCTGACTCGAGGCCGGAGCGGGAATACGATGAGGTGAGAAACAAGCTCCTGGGGCTTCGCCGTGCCCTGGCCCTCGCCCAGGGACACTCTGCCCCTGGGACGTGGAGAGGCGGTCAGGACCGAAATGGAGCAAACCAAATGGAGCGTAGGGCCTCTCCCCCTTGAGGGGGAGAGGTTTCAGGAGTGGGGGGGGATGATGAAAGAAGATCATTTGTCGCCCATGCCGCCACAGAGGGCGGGCGACAAATGATCCTGCTCATAGACAATTATGATTCCTTCACCTACAACCTCTACCAGGCCGTGCGGGCCCTGGGCGCGTCCTGCCGGGTCGTGAGGAACGACCGCCTCTCGGTCGAGGGCATTCGGCGCCTAAGGCCGGGAAAGCTGATCCTTTCCCCTGGGCCCGGCAGGCCCGAGGAAGCGGGAGTGACCCTGGAGGTCATCCGCTCCCTTTCCAGGCGCATCCCCACCCTCGGGGTTTGCCTGGGCCATCAAGCCATCGCCCTGGCCTACGGGGGCAGGGTGGTCCGGGCCAGCCGCCTGATGCATGGCAAGACCTGCCGCATCCGCCACGATGGCCAGGGAGTCTTTCGAAGCTTGCCCCAGAACCTGACCGTGATGCGCTACCACAGCCTCGTGGCCGAGAAAAAGACCATTCCGGACTGTTTGATTCCCTCGGCCTTCAGCGAGGACGGCCTCCTCATGGGGATCAGGCACCGGGAACATCCGGTCGAGGGGGTCCAGTTCCACCCCGAGTCGGTCATGACCCCTGAGGGCAGCCGCATGATCCGAAACTTCCTGGAGGCCTGATGGAGAAAGAGAGCCTGGAGCTGATCCGTCGAATCGCGATGGTGGTCGGACATGAGCTCAGGAATCCCCTGGCCGTCATCAACAACTCGGCCTACTATCTCAAGACCAAGCTGGCCTCGGAAGGGCGCCTGGACCCCAAGGTGGAGAAACACCTGGGGATGGTCGCTTCTGAGATTTCCCGCCTGGACCGCATGATAGGGGACATCCTCAGCTATTCCCGGCCCCTGGCCGTCAAAGCCGCGCCGTCTTCTTTGAATGCCTGCCTGGAGCGGGCCCTTGAGGATTATCCCTTTCCAGAGAGCATCAGCCTCAAGAAGGAACTGGCCCGGGAGGAGCCCCAGGCGCCCTTGGACGAGGCCGCCTTCCAGGACTGCCTGCGTCGGATCCTGGACAACGCCGTGGAGGCCATGCCGGGCGGCGGGACCCTGACTGTCGCAACCCAAGTGACTGGGGACGGGATCTCCCTTGAGGTCCGCGACAGCGGCCCCGGGATCAAGCCCGAGGCCCTGGCTTGCATCTTCGAACCCTTCCTGACCACCAAGCCGCGCGGCTTGGGCCTGGGCCTGGCCCTGGCGCGCAGGGTCGTGGAGGCCCTGGGCGCCAGGTTCGAGGCCAGGAACCTGGAGAAGGAAGGCGCGGCCTTCAGGATCCTTTGGCCATGACCGAGCAGGGCACCCGCGCAGCGGGTCTGCGAAGCCGCTTCCTCACGGACCATCGAAGCGGCATTTCCTCGCGTTATCGCTCGGTCAGAAATGGTTGGAGGCGCGAGCCGGAAACCGGAGCTCGGTAGAGCGGAAACCATGAGGACCTTTTCTTTTTTCCTAAAGCTTGTCTTGGAAGGCGGGTCTTTGGGCCGTGGACAGGCCAGGAGCGCCATGGGGCTCGTCATGGACGGGAAGGTCCCCCCGGCCCAGATGGGGGCCTTTTTGGCAACCCTGCGCGTGCGCGGGGAAAGCTACGAGGAACTGGTGGGCTTCGCCCGGGCCTTGAGGGAGCGAGCGGCCAGGGTCAGGGTGCGCCGCAGGCCCCTCCTGGACACCTGCGGGACCGGGGGGGACGGCTCAGGCACCTTCAACATCTCGACCACGGCGGCCTTCATTGCAGCCGGGGCCGGGGCAGCGGTCGCCAAGCACGGCAACCGCTCGGTCTCAAGCCGCTGCGGATCTGCGGACGTGCTCGCGGAGCTTGGGGTGAGGACGGAGCTGGGGCCCTTGGAGGCCGGCCGCTGCGTCGAGGAGGCGGGCGTGGGCTTCCTCTTCGCCCCGGTCCTTCATCCCGCAATGAAGCACGCGGCCCAGGTCCGGCGGGAGCTGGGGGTGCGCACGGTCTTCAACCTCCTGGGCCCCCTGGCCAACCCGGCGGGGGCCGGCCGCCAGCTCCTCGGGGTCTATAGCCCGGCTCTGGTGGGGACCCTGGCCCGGGCCCTGCGCGAGCTGGGAAGCGAGGAGGCCCTGGTGGTCTCTTCGCGCGACGGGCTCGATGAGATCTCCCTGGGAGCTCCCACCGAGGTCGCGCACCTCAAGGCCGGCAGGATCAAGCGCTATCTGATCAGGCCCCAGGCCCTGGGTTTCAAGCCGCGTCCCAAGGTAGCCTACCGGGGAGGCGATGCCAAAAAAAACGCCTGGATCCTGCTTTCGGTCTTGAGCGGCAAGGCCGGCCCGGCGCGGGATGTGGCCCTGCTCAACGCCGCCGCGGCCCTGCTGGCCGCTGGCCTGGCTCGGGACCTGCGGGAGGGCTTGGAGCTGGCCCGAGATTCGGTGGACAGCGGCCGGGCCCTGGCGGCCCTCGAGAAGCTCAAGGAGCTCAGCCATGCCTGAGGCCCGGGGCGTTCTGGGGCGCATCGCCCTCCACACCCTCAAGCGGGTCGAGGGCATCAAGCGCCGGATGCCACTCGCGGAGCTGCGCGCCAAGCCCCTCTACCGGCGCAAGCCCCTGGATTTTGCCCTGGCCTTCGAAGGGCCTGGGCTCCGGGTGATCTCTGAGATCAAGTTCGCCTCGCCCTCAGAGGGGTTCCTGGGGTCTTGGAAGCCCTCCTGCGAGGAGGCGGTCCGGATCGCAGGGGCTTATCTCACGGCCGGGGCGGCCGCCCTCTCGGTCCTGACCGAGCGCCATTTTTTCGCTGGGGCTCCGGAGCACCTGGCCGCCGTGCGCGAGCGCTACCCGCAGGCCCTGCTCCTGATGAAGGATTTTGTCATGGATCCCTACCAGCTTGAACTCGCGCTGGCCTGCGGCGCGGATGCGGTCCTTCTGATCGCGGCCCTGGGCAAGGACTTGCGGGAGCTGCTCCGAGCGGCCAAGGCCCTTGGGCTCTCGGCCTTGGTCGAAGTCCACACCCAGGAGGAGCTTCTCAAGGCGCAGGAGGCCGGAGCCAGGATCATAGGGGTCAACTGCCGCGACCTGCGGACCCTCAGGACCGACCTCCAGGTCGCCCGCGACCTGGCCGGCCTGGTCCAGGGCCCCCTTCTCGTGGCTGAAAGCGGCTTGGGCTCGCGGGCTGAGCTGGCTGAGCTTGCGTCCCTTGGCTACCGGGGCTTCCTGGTGGGAACCAGGCTTATGAAAGCCGAGGATCCCGGGCAGGCCCTCAGGGAGCTTCTCTCAGGATGAAGGTCAAGATCTGCGGCATGACCAGGCCCCAGGACGCGCGCCTGGCCTGGGAGCTCGGGGCCTGGGCCGTGGGCCTGGTCTTCGCCCCCTCCCCCAGGAGGCTTTCACTCGAGGCTGGCCGGAGCCTCAGGCGCTCGCTGCCTCCAGGGCTGCTCGCGGTCGGGGTCTTCCGCGACGCCCCCCGCCCCGAGATCCTGGCAGCCATCCGGGAGTGCGCGCTCGACGCTGTCCAGCTTCACGGCTCCGAGGCTCCGGCGGACTGCCGAGGCTTCCCGGTGCCTGTCTGGAAGGCCTTCGAGCTTAAGTCCCAAAGGCCTCCCGTCGAGGACTATGCAGTGGCTGCCCTGCTCCTGGAGCCTGCCCGGGCCGACCGGGAGAGGGGAGCCCCTGATCCTAGGGACCAGCGCGCGGCCTGGGAGACGGCCGCGGCTCTCAAGGGCTCCGGCCCCCTGATCATCCTGGCCGGGGGCCTCAACCCCGAGAACGTGGCCGAGGCTGTCCGGATCGCCGGGCCGGACGCTGTGGACGTGAGCTCGGGAGTGGAGAGCTCGCCCGGGGTCAAGGACGCAGTCAAGCTTAAGGCTTTTTTTCAAGCCCTGAGTCCTTAGCCTACTTTCCCAGGGTCTCGGCCGAGCCTGAGATCATGCCCTTGATGCTCTCCAGGAGCCCCGGGAGGTAGCGCTTGATGGCTATCCCTGCAGCCAGCACCACCCCCACCACCACCGTGAGCATCAGGAGGTACTCGACAGTGTTCTGGCCTTTGCGGTCCTTGAGAAGAATGGGAAAACGCATACCCCATTATATCATGGGCGGCTTTGTATAATAGAGACCCCCGCAACATGGCGGGGGTTTTTGACCGAAGCGTCCGCGGTCGGACGCGAGGGCGAGTGGCGCGAGCCAGACGAGCGCCGAGTCACGAGCGACGCGCCGCAAG
>CAYLZQ010000072.1:0-8067 GCA_964388045.1 uncultured Elusimicrobia bacterium
CACCGGAACCCCGGGCTTCCTATTGAACGGGGTCCCGATCCGGGGGGCCTACCCGGTGGACCACTTCGAGTCCATCATCCAGAAGATCGAGAGCGGCGGGAAGGGAGCCCAGAACTAACCCGCCTGCTCCCCGAAGCCCAGGCAGCGCCCGCGAGACCCGGCGGGCGCTGTTTTTTTGTAACTGCTCAGGTCCCTCAACCCCACCTTCTCCCCTCCCGTAGGGAGGGGAGAAGTCGGCCCCCTCCCCCCTCGGCCCTTCGGGCCCGGGGCGCCGTCGCCATGAATGTCCCATCGCTGCGCCCGCGTGAGTGCCACTGGCACCCGCGCCCCCGCGGGGAGGCGAGTTATTTATTGATATTGATTTTCAATAAGGCGATGTGCTAGCATCTCCTTAATGAAATCAAATTTCAATAAGGTCATTCCCCTCCTGCTCCTCGCCATCCCCGTGACCGGGAGATGCGCCGAGCTCCCGGTCACGAGGGCCCAGTGGCTGATGGGAACGGTCTGCGAGATCCAGGCCTGGGGGCCGCGCGCCCTGGAGGGCTCAAGCGCCGCCTTCGCCGAGATCGCGCGCTTGGAGAGGGTGCTGAGCCTCTACCGCGAGGAAAGCGAGCTCTCTGCCTTAAACCGCGAGGCCTTCCGCGTCCCCTTCCGCTGCTCCCCCGAGCTCTGGGAGGCCCTAAGCGCTGCCCTCTCCGCCGCCAGGGAAAGCGGCGGGGCCTTCGATCCCACCATCCTGCCCCTGAGGAAAGGCCCCTCGGCCCTGGGCCTGGTCGGCCACCGCAAGCTCGCCCTGGACTCCTCCCGCCGCTCGGTCCGCTTCACCCTCCCAGGCATGGGGATCGACCCGGGAGGGATCGGCAAGGGGCTCGCCCTGGACCACGCCGCTGCCGCGCTGCGCCGGGCAGGGGTCAGGGCCGCCCTGATCAACTTCGGGGGGCAGATCTACGCCCTCGGCAGCCCTCCCGGAGCCCCGGGCTGGAGGGTGAGGGCCCCGGGGCTTGCCCAGGAGCTCCTGGTGAAGGACGCCTCGGTCTCAACCTCCGGGGACTCGGAGAGGCCCGGGCACATCCTCTCCCCATTCACGGGCCTCCCCCTCCGCCGCCACCGCAGCGTGACCGTGGTCGCCCCGACCGGGGCCCAGGCCGACGCCTGGTCCACGGCCCTCTTCGTCCTCCACCCCAGGCTCCCCCGCTCCTTCCACGGCTGCGTCCTCTCCACGGGACCCGGAGGCCCGCGCGCCCGAAACTGCGCGCGCTATCTGCGAAATCAATACAAAGGAGAAACGCGATGACACGAAAGACCGTCTTTTGCTTGACGCTATCCCTGCTCTGGGCCTCGCCGGCCCTCCCTCAGGGAGACCGGCTCCAGGAGCTGGAGCGCAAGATAGAGGCCCTCTCGCAGGAGGTCGAGAGGCTCAAGCTCGGGGAGGCCGCTGAGCCCGTCGCCGACAGGTCCTGGGCTGGCTTCGCCCCGGCCGCCTCCAAGGTCTACCGGGCCGCCCCCAACAAGGTCTCTATCGGCGGCTACGGGGAGATGGCCTACCAGAACTTCGCCAAGCGCAGGCAGAACGCGGCCGCCGCGGGAGTGAAGGACGAGGCGGACTTCGTGCGCGCCGTGGTCTATGCGGGCTACAAGTTCACGGACCGCATCCTCTTCAACTCCGAGCTCGAGTTCGAGCACGGAAGCACCGGCAAGGGGCGGGGGGAGGTCTCGGTCGAGCAGGCCTATCTGGACTTCAGGCTCTCGGAGCCCCTGGGGTTGCGGGCCGGCCTGATTTTGGTCCCCATGGGGCTCGTCAACGAGATCCACGAGCCGACGACCTTCCACGGGGTGAGGAGGCCCAACGTCGAGTCGAACATCATCCCCACGACCTGGAGGGAAAACGGGGCGGGAATCTTCGGCGAGTACGGCATCCTCTCCTACCGCTCCTACGTGGTGACAGGCCTCCAGGCCGTCACGAGCGGCGGGGTCACGGGCCTCGCCGCCTCAAGCGGCTTGCGCAACGCCCGATCCTCCGGGGCCAAGAGCTTCGCGGAGGATCCAGCCTGGGTGACGCGCCTGGAGCTTGCCCCCCTGGAGGGGCTCAAGGCCGGAGGCTCCTTCTATATAGGAGAAGCGGACCAGGGCCTGACCGCGGCCGCCGTCCCGGTCACCCTCTGGGAGCTGCACGCCCGGGCCGAGGCCGGTGGGGCTGAGCTCAAGGCCCTCTACGCCCAGGGCAGGATCGGCAAC
Source organism: uncultured Elusimicrobia bacterium (assembly GCA_964388045.1). GTDB lineage: Bacteria > Elusimicrobiota > Elusimicrobia > UBA1565 > UBA9628 > CAYLZQ01. The sequence goes on from CAYLZQ010000072.1 coordinate 2,236, forward strand.
GCGGACGCGGTCAACCTGGCCCAGGGGATCGCCCCGGCCTCGGGGGCCTCGGTGGGGCGCAGGCTCTTCGGGGGCTACGTGGAGGGCGCCTTCAACCTCCTCTCCCTCTCCCGGAGCCAGCAGGTCCTGGCCCCGTTCCTGCGCTATGAGCGCTACGACACCCAGGCGGACACCCCTGAGATTTATTCCAAGAGCCCGGCCAACAGCCGGGTGGAATACACCCTGGGGCTGACCTACAAGCCCATCCCCCAGGTGGCGGCCAAGGCGGACTACCAGTGGATGCTCAACCAAGCCAGGACCGGGGTCAACCAGTTCAACCTCGGGCTGGCCTACATCTTTTAGCCCTCGCAGCAGTCCTCCTGCTCTGTGGGCAGGCCCAGGCCAGGCTCCTTCTTTCCCAGAAGGAGGCCCTGGCCCTGGCCTTCCCTTCCGGGGCCAGGGTCGAGCGCCGCACCGCCTACCTGAGCGCAGAGGAGCTCCGAAGGGCCGAGCAGGCGGGAAGGGTCAAGATCTCCTCGCGGGTCTGGGCTTATTACGTGGGCATCTCCTCGAGCGGGATTTCGGGCTACGCCTACTTCGAGACCCATCCCGTGCGCACCATGACCGAGACCTTCATGGCGGTCCTGGAGCCGGACGGCTCAGTGCGCTTTGTCGAGCTCCTGGCCTTCGCGGAGCCGGAGGACTACCTCCCGCGCCCCCGCTGGCTCGGGCAGTTCGCGGGGAAATCCGCCCTTGAGGAGCTGTTCGTGGGCCGGGCCATCCGCAACGCGACAGGGGCCTCCCTCACCTCCCAGGCCCTGACCGACGGGGTCCGGCGGATCCTGGCCGTGCACTCGCTGATTCGCCAATGGGAGTGAGAACGGCCCTCTTCCTTATTGCTACTATTCATTGACCAATGAAATACCTGCAGAACGGCGGGTTCCAGGGGCATCCCCTGATGAGGCTGACCCTCCTGTGGTCCCTCCTCTTCATGTCAGGCCTCTGGGCCACCAACGCGGCCATGTACCTGGCGCGCATGGGCCTGACCCCCTCCTCGGTCCAGAGCTACTACCTGGGCTCGGCGGAGGAGTATTCCCAGCCCAGGAGCCTGGGCTCCATGCTGGAGGTCACCCACGCCCATCTGCCGGTCATGGGCCTGGTGGTCCTCCTGCTCACCCACCTCATGATCTTCGCCCCTTATTCCGAGAGGGCGAGAAAGGGGCTCATCTGGTCCTCCTTCCTCTCGGCCCTGGCCGGGGAGGCCTCAGGCTGGCTGGTGCGCTTCGTCCACCCCGCCTTCGCCTGGCTCAAGATCGCGAGCTTCCTCGCCTTTCAAGCCTCTCTCGCCCTCCTGATCCTGGCCCTGGCCGCCTTCCTGCGCTCCGGCGCAAGACAGGCTCCTGCCCGCCGCCGCAGATGAAGGCGGCCTTCGCCCCATGAGCCTGCTCTCGCTCCTGGGCTTCGGCTTCCTGCTCGGCATGCGCCACGCGACAGACCCCGACCACGTCGTGGCCGTCTCCACGATCGTGGCCAGGCACAAGAGCCTGGGGACGGCCTGGCTCCTGGGAGCCTTCTGGGGCCTCGGGCACACGGCCACGATATTCTTGGCGGGGGCCGTGATCATCCTCTTCAAGGTCAGCATCCCGGCTCGGCTGGAGCTTGCCCTGGAGCTCGGGGTGGGCTTGGTCCTGGTCCTGCTGGGCCTGCTCAACATGGCGGGCCACAGCCTCGGCTCCCTGGGGCTTAAGGCGCACAGCCACCCTCATGACCATGCCGACCCGGAGCACCGGCACCAGCTCCTGGAGGCTCCTGATGGGAAATCCCATTCCCACGCCCACGTCCACGCGCTCGAGCCTGGCTGGCTCAAGCGCCACGCCCGCCGGGCGGGCTCCTGGCAGCTCCTGCGCTCAGCGGGAGTGGGCCTCGTGCACGGCCTGGCAGGGAGCGCGGCCGTGGCCCTCCTGGCGCTGGCCGCGATCCCGGGTCCGGGAACCGGCCTCCTCTACCTGTTCCTCTTCGGCCTGGGGACCCTGGCCGGGATGCTCATCCTCAGCGCCATGATGGAGCTCTGCATGCTGGCCCTCCTCCGCTGGTGGAGGACAGCGGAGCGCCTCCTGGTTTTTGGAACCGGGCTTTTGAGCTTCATCCTGGGCCTGCTCATCGTCTATCAGCAAGGCTTTGCCAAGGGCCTCCTGTGGCGACCCTGAGACAGTGACCCTGAGACCCCTTGATCTTCAGGGACAACTCAGTTAAACTTGTAGGGCTTCCCTGGGCCTGAGGGCCCGGAGTCTAAGGCCGGACAAGGAGGGGTGACCTATGTGCGGAAAATGCGAATCCTTGATGGCGAAAGTGGCGCACGGATCGCTGGGGCTGGGCATGCTCATGGCGCTTCTGACCGCAGTCTCGAAGCTCGCCGCCTGGGCTCCCATGATGCTCGGCCCGCGCAGCTTCGCCGCTGGCTCGGCCTTGCTGCTCCTAGTCGCCATCGCGATCCACACCTGTCCGGGCGTCTGCCAGGCTGAAAACGCGCCCAAGGCCTAGGCACGGGGACCCCCTAGGCCCGCGTGGGCGCGGGCCTTATCCCCGTGCACAGCGCCAGAGGAGAACGGCTAGGCGCTAGAAGTCCGCTTTGAATTGTCAGCATCGCGCCGAAGTTTTTCTTTTTTCCCAATACTTGACCGAATTAGTCAAGTATGTTAAATTATCATCATAGTCTCATGAAGGCAGACGTTCCTCTGAAGTCTGAAAGCCTCAAGGTCGGAGACACCCCTCTCCTGGAAATCCAGGGCCTCTTCCCGGCCCTGGGCGGCATACGCCTTCTAGCCAAGGCCGAATGGCACAATCCGGGCGGCTCGGTCAAGGACAGGGCGGGCCTGCGCATCGTCCAGGAGGCAGAAAGGGCCGGGCTCCTGGGAAACGGCAGGAGACTCCTGGATGCCACCTCCGGGAACACGGGCATCGCCTATGCCTGGATCTGCGCAAGGCTGGGCGTCAAGGTGAGCCTGGCCGTGCCTGGAAGCCTCAGCCCCCAGAGGCGGGCCATCCTCGAGGCCTACGGGGTGGAACTTCTCTTCACCAATCCCCTGGAAGGCTCGGACGGCGCCATCCGGGAGGCCAGGCTCCTTTACGAGGCCGAGCCCGGCAGATACTACTACGCGGACCAGTACAACAACGAGGCGAACTGGCGCGCCCACTATGACACGACCGCCCTCGAGATCTTCGAGCAGACAGAGGGGGCCGTAACCCATTTCGTGGCCGGCCTGGGGACCAGCGGCACCTTCGTGGGCACCGGGCGGCGCCTGAGGGAGCTCATCCCCGGGATCAAGCTCTGCTCGGTGGAGCCCGACAGCCCCCTCCACGGCCTGGAGGGCCTCAAGCACATGGCCTCGGCCATCGTGCCCGGAATCTACGACTCGAGCCTGGCGGACGAGAGGCTCTCGGTCTCGACAGAGGAGGCCCAGGCCCTGGCGCGGCGAATGGCCGGAGAGCAGGGGCTCCTGATCGGCCCCTCGGGAGGAGCGGCCCTGGCCGCCTCACTGCGGGTGGCCGAGGGCCTGGCGGCCCAGGGCCGAAGCGGGACCATCGTGACCATCCTCCCTGACTCTGGGGAAAGGTACCTGGGAGAGAGGTTCTGGAAGGAATGAGTCTGCGAGTGCCGCGGAAAATCGTGAAAATGGTCTCGGCCGAAGCCGAGAGGGCATTCCCTGAGGAGTGCTGCGGGGTCCTGATAGGCCGGATCCCGGAGGCCTTCGAGAAGCCTGGCCGGGCGGTGCTGGTAGAGGAGGCCCGCCTCCTCCCCAACGCCTGGGAGTCCTCCTCGCGAGGCAACCGCTACCGGATGGACCCAGGGCTCCTGGCTCCCATCGAAAGGGAATTCTCCGGGGCCCGAGGGATCGTGGGCTTCTACCACTCCCATCCGAGCGTGCCGGCCTGGCCCTCTCCCTTCGACCTGGAGCTGGCCTGGCCCTGCTACAGCTACTGGATCGTCTCGGTGCGGGAGGGCAGGATGGACGGCTCGCGCAGTTGGGTCCGAAGCGAGGACGGACACGCCTTCATCGAAGAGGAAATCATCACGGAGGACGAATAAGATGAGCATACAAGTCAAACTCCCAGCGGCCCTGAGGGCCTACGCGGACAGGCAGGACACGGTGGTCCTGGAGGGAAGGACGGCGGGGGAGGTCTTGGACGCCCTCTTCGCTCGCCACGAGGGCCTGCGCAGGCAGCTCCTGACCGAGGACGGGAAGCTTCGCAACTTCGTCAACGTCTTCGTCAACGAGGAGGACGCCAGGAACCTCAAGGGCCTCTCCACCCCGGTCAAGGACGGGGACACCCTCCTGATCGTGCCGGCGATCGCGGGCGGCGCGCAAGCCACACCCTCCTGCGCCCCATCCGGGGATGCCCTGGGGCGCACGGGCAAGGGTTCAGCCGCAGGCGCCTCCTCAGAGACCCTCTCCAAGGAGGAGCTCCAGCGCTACCACAGGCATCTCATCATGCCCGAAGTGGGGCCCGAGGGCCAGAAAAGGCTCAAGGGGGCCAGGGTCCTCTGCATCGGGGCCGGAGGCCTGGGCTCCCCCCTCTCCATGTATCTCGCCGCGGCAGGGGTGGGCCGAATCGGGATAGTGGACTTCGACCAAGTCGAGGCCTCGAACCTCCAGAGGCAGATCCTGCACGGGACGGACTGGGTGGGCCGTTCCAAACTCGAGTCGGCCAGGGAGAGGCTGCGCTCCGTCAACCCGCACGTTGAGGTCGTCACCCACGAGGCCAGGCTCACCTCGGCCAACGCCCTGGAGATATTCAAGGGTTTCGACGTGGTCGTGGACGGGACGGACAACTTCCCCACCCGCTACCTGGTCAACGACGCCTGCGTGCTCCTGGGGAAGCCCAACGTCTACGGCTCCATCTTCCGCTTCGACGGCCAGGTCTCCGTCTTCTGGGCCGAGAGGGGCCCCTGCTACCGCTGCCTCTATCCGGAGCCTCCTCCCCCTGGCCTGGTCCCCTCCTGCGCCGAGGGAGGGGTTCTGGGGGTCCTGCCCGGGGTGATCGGGACCCTGCAGGGGATAGAGGCCTTGAAGCTCATCCTGGGCCTGGGCTCTCCCCTGATCGGGCGCCTGATGCTCTTCGACGCCCTGGCCATGGAGTGGAGGACGCTCAAGCTCAGGAAGAATCCGGACTGCCCTCTCTGCGGCAAGAATCCCACGATCAAGGCCCTCATCGACTACGAGGCCTTCTGCGGCCTAAAGACCCCCCAGGTCTCCACGATCCCCGAGATCACTGTCGAAGAGCTCAAGGCCAGGATCGAGCGCAAGGAAAGCTTCATCCTGCTCGACGTGCGGGAGCCCCATGAGTACGAGCTGGCCAGGATCGAGGGCTCAAGGCTCATCCCCCTGGGGACCCTGCCCCAGCGCTTCGGAGAACTCGACAAGTCCCAGGAGATCGCGGTCCACTGCAAGATGGGGGGCCGCTCGGCCAAGGCGGTCAAGTTCCTGCGCGAGAAGGGATACAACGCGCTCAACGTGGCAGGCGGGATCCAGGCCTGGTCCGAGAGGATAGACCCCGAGGTTCCGCAGTATTAAAGGAGCGGGGCTCCGAATGCCCGAACTCCCCGAGGTCGAGACTGTCCGGCGCTCTCTGGAGGAGCGCCTCATGGGCCTTCGGATCACCTCCTACGAACTGGGCAGGCCTACCTTCTATCGAAAGCCCAGGAGGCAAGCCCTGGACGGCATCGTGGGATGCTCCGTGGAGGCTCTCCGCCGCCGGGGCAAGTACCTGATCCTCGCCCTCTCAGGGGGAAAGGAGCTCGTGCTCCACCTGGGGATGAGCGGCCGCCTGGTCCTGGGAGCCAAGGGCCCCCAC
>CAYLZQ010000073.1:0-8030 GCA_964388045.1 uncultured Elusimicrobia bacterium
TCTCCCTGAGTTCCGCGAGGGTCTTGTGGGTGACCAGGAAGCGGCTTGCGCTGTCCTCCCGGATGAGGGAGACAGAGGCGGGAACGAGGCTTCCGTCCTCGTAGATGACCGCGTATTCCAGCGGCCCCAGGAGGACCAGTCTGGCCGCGTTATAAAGGAAGCGCAAAAGCTCCGCGGGAGAGACATTGGCCTGCGGCTCCTGGGGAGGCCACAGGGGATAGGCCCTGACCAGCCCGTTTTCGTAGAGGAAGCGGTAGGGCTCGACCGGAAAATTCTCCTCGACCCCGCGGGCCAGGGCCGAAAGAGGGTGGGCGACCGCATGCCCCTGCTGGCGGAACTTGATCCAGAGGCCAGGCTGAGGGTCCAGGCCCACGGAGAAATCAATCCTTCCCCTGCCGACCTGATGTCCCGCGTAGGCCCGCTCCTGGTCCCTGGCTACCTCGGCCAGGGAGAGGCTGAGGATCCTCCTGGGCTCGCTTGCCGGGACCGCCGAGGCCGAGACCTGGGGGAGAACGGGCCGGGTGTCGATGCCTGCCAACTGGGCCGTGAGGATGAGCATCTGCAGGGCAGGTGAGGCCATCGGGGAGGATTATATCACATCAGCCGGAAACCGGCTCAGGGCTCAGCGCCCCTGGCTGCTGAGGAGCTCGCGCAGGATCGGGACGAAGAGCTCGCTTAAGGATAATGAGAGCCAGGATAGGATGCCTGGGCCTTTTGTCCAGGAGGGGTAGGCCTTTTGCCTGTTCCAGGCTGGCATGAATGTTGCATAGTTTTCCTGCAGTGACTCGGCGCGTCCTTAGGCTCTACGGCTGGCTTTTCGCCGGGGCAGGGCTTGCCTTTGTCTTCGGCTCCTCCCCCCTGACCTCGCTGATCAACCAGGGCTCCTCCTTCCTGCCCTGGGCCAGGCCCCTGGAGGGGGCCAGCCGCAGCCTCTGGCTGGGAGTGACAGGCTCCCTCATGGCCGCGGTCTCCTATCTTTCCTTCGCCCTGGCCCAGGACCCCGGCCGCCGCATCGCCTGGAACTGCCTTCTTCTTGCCAAGGCCGTGTCCACGGCGCTCTTCGCCATCTTCTCGGCCATGGAACAAAACACCCTGTTCCTGCTGGGCTTCGCTGTGGACGGAGCCATCTTCGCTCATCTCTTCGCCCTGCGCCAGGGCCAACGGGGAGAGGCTCTCCTGGCCACTCGCTGGGACGGAGGAAGCCCATTCTACGAGGTCTGGTTCGCCAAAATGAACGAGGCCTCCACTGGCAATGCCCTCTGGCTGCGCTACGCCCTGGAAAGCTCAAGGCAAGGGGCTTCGGCCTCCTGCTGGTACGCCCTTTTCGACAGGGCCGGAGGCAGAGTGACGAAAGGCCGCTGGGAGGCTCCCATCTCGGAGTGGGAGAGGGGGGAGGCATGCCCCTTCCGCCTTGGAGAGAGCCGGCTCAAAGACGGCGGGCTGCAGGGAAGAAACGGCGGAATCTCCTGGGACCTCTCTTGGAAAAAGGAGGCGCCGGCCTTCCGTTTCATTCCCTCTTGGCTTTCAGGACTGCTTCCCTCCGAGTACGTGAGCCCGGCAGGCCTTGCCAGGTTCAGCGGCAGATTCCTGGCGGACCAGAAGGAGTACCTGTTCCAGGAGGCTCCTGGAAGCCTGGGACATCTCTGGGGCAGGAGAATGGCCCAGGAGTGGCGCTGGGCCCATGCGGTCTTCGCCGGGGGGACTGTCTTTGAGATCGTTTCAGCCAGGGTCAGGCTGGGCCCCTGGCTCTCCCCGCCTCTCACCAGCGCCAACCTCTGGCATGAGGGCCGCATCTACCGCTCCAGTCCCTGGAGCCTGCTCATGAGCGGCTCCAGGGCCGAGGCCGGGCTCTGGCTCTTCAGGGTCAGCCTTGGGGACCTGACTGCGGAGGGTGAGTGCGGCCAGGACCATAGCCTCCTCGCCAGGCTCGAGTACTCCAGCCCAGAGGGCAGGCGCCTGGCCTGCGACAACTCGAAGACCGGGTTCATGCGCCTTAGGCTGAGCGGAAGAGACGGAGCGAGCATCGCCCGGCTTGAAAACCCTGATTCCGCCGCGGTGGAGGAGGCTCGAGGGATTGCATGATGAGCGCCTCCCTGGTCTGGCCGCTCCTCAGAGCCTATGCCAGGCATGCAGGCCTGGGGCCTGAGCCAGCCCTCAGGAAGGAGCTCGATAGGAGGCTTCTCCTCTCGCCTGCCTGGGTCCGGGCGGGCCTGGGCCTCTCAGCCCTCTTGGCGCGCTGGCTTGCGCCTTTGTTCCTGCTGGGACGCTTGCGGAGGTTCGAGGATCTCCCGCAAGACGAGAGGGAGGCCTTGCTGGAGCGCCTGCAGCAAGATCCCAGGCTGCCTGTGCGGGCTGCTTTCCTGGGCCTCAAGTCCCTGGTCTCTGGCTGCTGCTACGGGGCGCCCGGGTTCCTGGAGAGGCTCGACTATAGGCTTGCTGTTCCAGTTGAAAATGATGCCTGAGCGCTTTGATTTCGCGGTGGTCGGCTCAGGAGCCGCGGGCTCCGCGGTGGCCGCGCGCCTCTTCGAGGGAGGCTCCCGGGTCCTGCTGGTGGAGAGGGGGCAGCGCGCCAGGGTCCTTCCGGACGCGGCGGAGGCGGTCTCCAGGTACTACGCCCATGGCGGGCTTGCGGCCTCTATCGGCAACTGCCTGCTCCCCATCCCCACAGGGAGCGTCCTGGGAGGGACCACGACCATCAACTCAGGGACCTGCCTGAGGACCCCGCGAGAGGCCCTTGTGAGGTGGGAACGCTCAGGCTCCGGGATCTTCAGGGCCGGCTCCTTCGAGACTTACCTTGACCAGGCCTGGGAGCGCCTCCGAGTGAGGAGGGCCCCTGAGGAGACTGCCAGCGCCTCTTCCAGGCTCTTCCTCAATGGCCTCGAAAGGCTGGGGATCCCAGGCGGGCATTTGCTGGAGCGCTCCGAGTCAGGCTGCGTGGGCTCCGGCCGCTGCTGTTTCGTCTGCCCCAAGGGGGCCAAGCTGAGCGCGGACAAGGCTTTCCTCGAGTCCCTGCAAGGCCGTCCCGGCTTCGATCTGGCCCTGGGGACCTCCCTGGAGGCGGTCCGGAAGGAGCCCAGCGGGGTCCTCATCAGGCTCAGGGAGCCTGGGGGGAAACGGCGCGAGGTCTCCTGCAAGGCCTTGGTCCTCTCCTGCGGCGCCCTGGCCAGCCCCTACTTCGTCAGGCGCTTCCGACTGGGCCCCAACTTCCGTCTGGCCGGCAAGGGCCTCTCACTGCACCCGGCGTCCAAGGTCTTCGCCCTCTTTGCGGAGCCTCTGCGCGGATGGACAGGGGTCCCCCAGGGGGCCGGTCTCCTGGATCCAGAGGACTCCCGGGTGCGCTACGAGGGGGTCTTCGTCCCCCCGGAGCTGGCGGCACTCACCATGCCCCTGGAGGGGCTCAGGCTGCGCTGGTGGATGGAGCGCTACGACCGGGCGGCGAGCTTCGGCGCCATGATCAAGGACAGGAGCCGCGGAAGCCTCGGCTATCCCCTGGGGCCGGAGTTTCCGGTCCCTCGCTACGACATGCTTCGGGAGGATTTTTCCCTGATGCTGCGGGGGATGCTCTTCCTGGGCAGGGTCTTCTTCGCGGCCGGGGCCTGCCGAGTGGTCCTGCCCCTCAACAGGCCTCCCAACGAGTTCTCATCCCCCGAGGAGCTCGCTGCGGCCGATCTCTCCCGGGTCAGGCCTGCCGACCTCCAGATGATGGCTTTCCATCCCTTGGGGACCTGCGGGATGGGGCGGGTGGCGGACGAGAACCTCAGGCTCTGCGAGGGGGTCTACGTCTGCGACGGCTCGGTCGTTTGCGAGAGCCTGGGCGTCAATCCCCAGATCACGATCTACGCCTTCGCCCTGCGCCTGGGGGACCACCTCCTGGGGAGGAGGGCCCCCTGATGGAGAATCCCTCCAGGCCCCAGAGGGTCCCGCGCCCCCTTGAGCTGGCCCTGGGCCTCTGCGCCCTGGCCTTCTCCCTGGTCCTCAACAATATGGCCGGGCACTTGGCCGAGAGGTTGGGGAGGAACGCCAATTCCTCCCCGGACCTCATCCTCAACGTCCTTCCCCTGGTGGACACGACCCTCGTCTTCGTCTGGGGCTTCGCGGCCTTCGTGCTCTGGGCCGTCGTGGTCACGGCCTGGAGGGAGAGGGGCCGGGCCGCCTACATAGCCTGGTCCTACGCCCTCCTCATCATGGTGCGCTGCTTCTTCATCATACTCACCCCCATGAGGCTCCCCCCTGAGGCCATCTGGGTGGAGGGGGACTTCCTCTTCGACAAGATCGGGAGCTATATGACCTTCAGGCACGACCTCTTCTTCTCCTCCCACACCGCCCTTCCCTTCCTGGGCTACCTCCTCTTCCGCGGGCGAGCCATCAGGCTCTCCTTCCTGTTCTTTTCCGTCCTCCTGGCCTCCTCCGTCCTCCTGGGCCGCCTCCACTACTCGATCGACGTCTTCGCGGCCTACTTCATCACCTACGCCGTGCACAAGGTCGAGATCCGCTGGTTCCAGCCCTTCTACGGCCGGCTCAAGCGCAGATGGCTGGCGCGGTGACGGAGGACAAGGGCTGCTGATCCGGAGTTCGAATCTGGCAAGAGCGTTGCGCCATAATTAAGGAGACCCCCGCAACATGGCGGGGGCTTTCGGGGGTGAAGGAGCCGTTCATATTAAGGAGTCCTCGGAACAGCTCTGGGAGGCTTCTTTGAGGAAAGCTCCGGGGCCGGTCTTTGTCCTTGAAGAGGGCTATGGAGGCAGGGGAGCCTGCGTTGACCCGGAGGCAGTTCCTAGGCCGAGGCCTGGGCTGGGGCCTGGCCTTGGCTACCGCGAGCCTGGGCCCTTTGGCAGCCTGGTTCATGCACCGTTTCAAGCCGCCCAGGACCTTCTCCAGCCTCTTTCCATTCAAGAACCCCTACGTCCGGGAGGCGCGCTACTGGAGGACCTCCTGCGCAGGGGTCCAGTGCACCCTCTGCCCCTTCCAGTGCTTCCTGCCCGAGGGCGCGCGCGGGATCTGCCGGGTGAGGATGAACGTGGGCGGCCGCCTGGTGACCCTGGTCTACGGCCATCCAGTCTCCGTCCACATAGACCCAATGGAGAAAAAGCCGGTCTTCCACATGCTCCCGGGCTCCCTGATCTACTCCCTGGCAGCCGTGGGCTGCAGCCTGCGCTGCAGCTTCTGCCAGAACTGGGAGATATCCCAGACTTTTCCCGAGCAGGCAGAGGAGGCTGTCCCTGTCCCGCTGGAGCTCAAGATCCTGGGCTTCCAGGGAGGACGCCTCCTGGCCGATGTCAGGCACGAGGAGAGGAGGGTCTTCTCCCCCGAGGAGATCGTCAAGGCCGCCAGGGCCACGCGCTGCAGGTCCGTGGCCTACACCTACTCTGAGCCGGCGGTCTTCTACGAGTACGTGATGGACACAGCGCTCCTGGCCAAGAAGGCCGGGCTGGGAAACGTCCTGGTCTCCTGCGGCTACGTGAACCCGGAGCCGCTGGCTGAGATGGCTCCCTATTTCGACGTCATCAAGGTGGACCTGAAGGGCTTCAACGAGGGCTTCTACAGGAGGGTGGCTGGGGGGGAGCTCAAGTTCGTGCTCAGGACCCTCGTGGAGCTCAAGCGCCTTGGGGTGATGACCGAGATCGTGAACCTGGTGGTTCACACCCTCAACGACGACCCAGCGGAGACCAAGAGGATGTGCTCCTGGGTCCTTGCCAACCTGGGTCCTGACGTCCCCATCTTCTTCTCCCGTTTCCCCCCCCCAGTACAGGCTCCAGAACCTTCCCCCCACTCCCGTGGAGACCCTGACCAGGGCCAGGGAGATCGCGCTGGAGTCGGGGATCCATTACGCCTATGTGGGCAATGTTCCCGGCCACGAGGGGGAGAACACCTTTTGCCCGAAGTGCCGGAGGGTCCTCATACGCCGCCACGGCTATGCGGTCCTGGAGGACAGGATCTCCCCGCGCGGGGTCTGCCCCTGGGACGGGACCAGGATTCCCGGTATATGGGTTTAGCTCTTTGAAAGAAGCACGGCTGAGGGAAGCAAGGCCGCCGCGCAGAGGGCCAGGGAGGGGCCCATCCCTGCCAATGGGATCAGGAAGGCCGAGGTCAGGAACGCCCCCAGGGCGGAGCCCCAGAGGTCGGCTGCGTAGGCCCCTGCCGGGTCCTGCCGGCAGGCAAGGGGATAGGCCATGCCCACGATCAGGCCGTCAAGGGCCAGGAGCCCTGGGAAGATTTTCAGGGCTGCTTTAGGCTCAAGGGCCAGGGAGGGCAGGGCCCGGGCCAGGGCAAGCTCGCCGGCAGCCAGGAGAAGGAGCAGGGCGAGCAGCATCCTTCTGGAGGGCCCGGGGTCCGGGACCTTGGCCCAAAGGCTCAGGCCGCTTCCCAGGGCCAAGCCTGCCATGAAGGCGGCGATCAGCAGACCCAGGCTCCAGTAGAGGGCTCCTGAGGCGATCTGGAAGCAGAGCAGGAGGATCACCTCAAGGCCCATGCCTGAGAAGCCCAGGCTCAGTAGGGCCAGGTTCTCCGGAGGCTCCGCGAGCCTGCCGCGCAGGGCCCAGAGCCTGGAAAGGGCCCAGAGGGCTCCTGCCAGGAGCACGAGGAGCCCGAGCCAGTGGGCCGGGGAGACGAACTTGGCGAGCCAGACCCTCCAGAGGTGGAAGTAGGCCGCTGGCCTTAAGTCCTCGTTCTTGGGAGCGCGGCTGAGCCTGGAGAGCTTCATCAGGAGGGCCTCCCTCCTCTCTGGCATGAGGAGGAAGGGGAAGCCGGCAGGAATGACCACGGAATTCTTCAAGCCCCTTTTCCTGTAGGTCGCGGAGAGAGCGCCGCTCTCCAGGGAGATTGGGCTGTCGCTGGCCAGGAGGATCATCCTTCCTCCTGGGAGGGCTGCGGTATGGGGAAAGGCCTGGGAAAGGGCGCCCAGGACGCTCGAGTTGCAGTAGGCGAGCTCAGGGGCCAGATAGTTCTCCGCCGAGGGGATCGAGAAGGCGAGTATCCCTCCTGGGAGCAGGGCCCTTCGGGCCTGGGAGAAGAACTCGTAGGTAAAGAGGCGGTTCAAGGAGGCGTTCAAGGGCTCGGGGGAGAGCTGGAGGATGAGGTCGTATGAGGCGGGATGGGAGCGCGCCCACTGGCGAGGGTCGGCCTGGCGGAGCCTGACCCTGGGATCCTCGAAGGCGAGCCTGGAATCCGGATCCAGGGAGGCCTTGAGCATCCCGAGGGCCATGAGGTCAGGCTCCACGATCTCCACCCGGCGCACCGGGTGCTTGAGGATCTCGCCCAGGGCAGGGGCCACGGCAGCCCCCAGGGCCAGGACTTTCTCCGGCCTTGGGTGGGCCAGGAGAGGCCAGTGCACCAGCTCCTCGCGGGCCGAGGAGTCAGGGAAATGAGCGGAGACGATTCCGTTCTGGAAGAAGACCCTCAGGTTGCCCACGGAGGCGATCGCCAGGTGCTCGTAGCGGCTCTCCCTCTGGGAGAGGAGGGAGTAGCCCCTCCATTCGAGCCTGCGGGTGGCGGAGTCAAGGGGCCGCCAGAGGAGGGCCGTGAGAAGGCAGAGGCAGGAGGCTGCGGCCGGGGGAGCTGTCCGCAGGAGGAGCCAGGCTAGGCCGGAGAGAGCGGCCCCTCCCAGGCAGAGGCAGACAAGGCCCGGCGCGCGGCCGACCAGCAAGAAGGTGGCTGCCAGGCCTCCTGCCAGGGCCCCGGCGCACTCGAGGAAGTAGACCCTTGGGGCCGGGGAGAGGCGGCTCAAGGCCGCGAAGGCGGCTCCTGAGATCCAGCAGGGAGCTGCGAGCAGCAGGGCCGGCACGGCCAGGGATGAGAAGAGGCCTGGGAGGCTGCCGAAGGGCATGAGCCCCTTGAAGGCCCTCAGGAGCAGGAGGGTGAGGATGGGCGCCAGGGAAAGAAGGGCCAGGTGGAGGGCGGCCTCGCGCGATGGCTCCCCCGGAGGCTTTCTGCGGGAGAAGCTGCCCAGGCCTGTCCAGAGGAGCCAGGAGGCCAGGGCCATGTTGAAGGAGAGCTCATGACCGAGGAAGATCACGGCCAGCTCCCTCAGGAGA
>CAYLZQ010000074.1:0-8015 GCA_964388045.1 uncultured Elusimicrobia bacterium
GGGCCAGAGCGCCACCACTCTCTCCGGGGGGGAGGCCCAGAGGGTCAAGCTCGCCGCCGAGCTCTCCCGCCGCGAGACCGGCAGGACCCTTTACATCCTCGACGAGCCCACCACGGGCCTTCACTTCGCGGACGTGGCCAAGCTCCTGGAGGTCCTCCATCGCCTGGTCTCGGGCGGCAACACCGCGCTCGTCATCGAGCACAATATGGACGTGATCAGGAGCTCGGACTGGATCATCGACCTGGGGCCCGAGGGCGGGGACAGGGGCGGCCGGGTCGTGGTCCAAGGCCCGCCGGAGGAGGTGGCGGAAAACCCGGACTCCCACACGGGGAAATACCTGAGGAAGGCCCTCGCCCTTAGTGCCTGAGGGGCTTGAAGCCCTCGATCGACCCTATCTCCTTCTTCTCCTTCTCTGAGCGGGAAGGCTGGGAAGCCAGGCGCCTTTGGTGGGCGGGATCCCTGAGCCAGGCCCTCCAGGCCCGCTCGAACTGGGGCAGGGAGCGGAAGCGGTAGACCAGCCACAGGCTCTCCCCCAGGCTCCTCCCCTCCCTGAGCTTGGCGCAGAAGCTCTTGAACTGAAGCCGGGAGTGCTGGCGCAGCAGGAAGTAGACGAGGGAATAGGCCTGCACGTACCAGACCTGGAGCCGGCTGTCTTGAGGGCTGGCCTCCTGGGCGGGGTTGAAGCGCAGGAACTCCTCCAGCCCCAGGGGCCGCTCCAGGAGCGAGACCATGGCCGCATACCAGGGAGACCTCTCCGGGTTCTGGGGGCCGTCTTTCTCCGCGAGCATGGCTAGGCCCTCGTTGAGCCAGGTGGGCGGGCTCTTGCCTGCCTCGCCCCAGTAGCTCTCGAAGAGGAGATGGGTCGTCTCGTGGCTGACGACCTCCAGGAGCCTCTGCCTGTCCGGCTGCTTGAAGACGGCCACGACCCTCTCCTCGTAGAGGGCCACCCCGTTGGACCAGGGGGGAGGCTTGAACCTCCCGGCAAGGTAGGAGGCCTGGTCCTTGTAGAGAAAGAGCCTCAGGCGCTCGCGGGAGATCCAGGGGGCGAACATGGCCAGGTCCAGGCGCAGCCGGCTGTGCATCCTCTCCAAGTCCATCAGAAGGCCGACCGGCAGCCAGGCCTCCTGGTGGGAGACCTGGAAATGGGGCGAGAGGGACTGGTGCCAGTCCCAGTCCGCGGCGGAGGACGCCGCCAGGGAAAGGAAGATCAAGGCCGTTTTCACTACGCTTCCAGCTAAGATACCAGATAAATCCGTTGTCCGCCAGGAGGTATTTTGATAAAATCCTCAAATATTCGCCCGGCGGCGTCAGCCGAGCCTGAAAGCTCCTGGAAGACCCTTCCCGGGGCTTGAACTCCAAGGTGGAAGGTGAAAGAATGGCCACGATGAGGACTCTTTTCCTGAATCCCCCCTCCTACTCCGGCTTCGACGGGGGGGCCGGGTCCCGATACCAGGCCCGACGCGAGATCCGCTCCTTCTGGTACCCGACGTGGCTGGCCCAGCCCGCGGCCATGATCCCCAACTCCAAGCTCATCGACGCCCCCGCGGACGACCTCTCCCTAAGCGAGGTGCTCCAGAGGGCCAAGGGCTTCGAGCTCTGCGTCCTGCACACCTCGACCCCCTCTTTCGACAACGACGTGAAGGTGGCCGAGGCCTTGAGGAAGGCCTGCCCGGAGATGAGGCTGGGCCTGGTGGGCGCGCACGTGGCGGTCCTGCCCGAGGAGTCCCTGCAGGCCTCGGAAGCGATCGATTTCGTGGCCCGGGAGGAGTTCGACTATACCCTCCTCGAGGTGGCCCAGGGCAGGCCCTACGCGGAAATCGCGGGCTTGAGCTATCGCGAGCGGGGGGTCCTCCGCCATAATCCGGACCGAGCCCTGATCGCGGAAACCAGGGAGATGGACGAGCTGCCCAGCGTCCTGGAGGTCTACAAGCGGGACCTGGCCGTGGAGAAATACTACATCGGCTACCTCAAGCATCCCTACCTTTCCCTCTACACTGGCCGGGGCTGCCCCGCCCGCTGCACCTTCTGCCTCTGGCCCCAGACCGTGGGAGGCCACGTTTACCGGACCCGGAGCGCGGAGTCGGTCGTCTCCGAGATGGCCAGGGCCAAGGAATACTTTCCGCAGGTCAAGGAATTCTTCTTCGACGACGACACATTCACCGCTGATTTGACCCGAGCCGCGGAGATCGCCAAGGGGCTCGGGCGGCTCGGGTTGACTTGGTCCTGCAACTCCCGGGCCAACGTCCCCTACGACTACCTCAAGATCTTCAAGGAAAACGGCCTCAGGCTCCTCCTGGTCGGCTACGAGTCAGGAAACCAGCGGATCTTGAACAACATCAAGAAGGGCGTGCGCTTGGACATAGCCCGGGAGTTCACCAAGAACTGCAGGAGGCTGGGCATCACGATCCACGGGACCTTCATCCTGGGACTCCCGGGAGAGACCCGGGAGACGATCGAGGAGTCGATGCGCTTTGCCTGCGAGCTGGACGTGGACACCATCCAGGTCTCCCTGGCGGCGCCCTACCCGGGAACCGAGCTCTACCGCCAGGCCATGACCCAGAAGTGGTACGACGAGAAGATCCTGGTGCGCAACGACGGGACCCAGTCCTGCACCCTCTCCTACCCCCACCTCCCGGCGGCGGAGATCGAGGCGGGGTTGAAGAGGTTCTACGCCCGCTTCTACGCCCGCCCCGCCCCGATCTGGAGGATGCTCCTCAACATGGCCAGGGACCCCGCGGAGCGCAGGCGGCGCCTGAGGGAGGGACGCGAGTTCCTCGACTATCTGCGCGGGCGCCGCAGCTCCCAGGAGGAGCCTGCCCGAGCCCTTTCGCAGGCGGCCTAGCAACTCCGGGATGGCCACCCTTCCCATCGCCTTGTTCCTGCTGGCCGCCTGGCTTCTGGGAGTCCTGGCCTGGGGGGCCGGAGTCTTCTCCCTGGCCTTCGCCCTGGTCTCCCTGGCCTCGGGCCTCTTCCTCTTGAGGCGCCGGCGCTCTCCCGGCCCCTCTCCGGATTTCCCCCCTGTGACGATCCTCAAGCCCTTGAAGGGGGAGGACCGGGAGCTCTACGAGAACCTGGCCAGCTTCTGCCGGCTCGACTACCCCCGCCTTCAGATCGTGTTCACCCTCGCAAGCCCCGAGGACCCGGCCTTGGCCGCGGTCTTGCGCCTGCGCCGGGATTTCCCCGGGCTCGACATAGAGGTGGTCGTCTCCAAAAACCGCATCGGCCTCAACCCCAAGATCAACAACCTCTCGAACTCCGCCCCCTTCGTCAAGCACGACCTGATCCTGATGTCCGACTCCGACATCCGTGTGCGTCCGGACCTTCTGCGCCGCATGCTCGCCCCCCTGCGCGATCCCCGCGTGGGCCTGGTCACCTGCTTCTACCGCTCCACCCCCGGCCCGGGCCTCTGGGCGGGCCTGGAGGCCCTCTCGGTCAACGCGCACTTCCTCCCCCAGGCCTTGACCGCTGCGGCCTTCGGCATGCGCTTCGCGATGGGGGCCGCGATCCTGGTGCGGCGGGAGGCCTTCGAGAGGAGCGGGGGCTTCAAGAACCTGGCCGCCCATCTCGCCGACGACTTCATCCTGGGGGAGTCCGTCCAGGCCGCGGGCTACCGGCTGGAGTACGCGGACGCGGTCGTGGATTCGATCCCGGAGACGGCCGGGGGACGGGAGCACCTGCGCCACCAGGTCCGCTGGGCCAGGACCATCCGTATCTGCCGGCCGGCGGGCTATCTGGGAAGCCTCCTCCTGCACGGCTTCTCCCTGCTCTGCCTCAAGCTCGCCCTATTCGGCTTTGAGCCCGGGGCCGCGGCCCTGGCCCTCGGGGTCCTGGGGGCCAAGGCCCTGGCCCTCTGCCTGGGGCGCCTCCTTGATGGCAAGCCCTCTCAGGGCCTTGCCTCCCTGGCCCTGCTCCCCTTGAGCGAATGGATCGCCTTCGGGGCCTGGCTTGCGGGCTTCGGCTCCAGCCAGGTCCTCTGGAGGGGGGAGCTCTACTCCGTCGAGCCGCGCGGGCGCTTGAGCCCTGTCCCCCCGGTGCGCTCCCCCCTGCCGGCCGAGCCATGAGGCTCCTGGAGCGGATCATCCTCGCAGCCGGGCTCCTCACGATCGCCACCCTGGTGTGGAGGTTTAAGCCGGCCTCCGTCTGGGCTCAGGTCTCCGGGATCGGGGCCGGCTTCTGGCTTGTCTTGGCCTTCCAGATCTGCGACCACGCCTTGAACGCCCTGGGCTGGCTCTACGCCTTCAGCGCCAAGGACGCCCCGGACATCCCCTTCTGGTGCCTGGTCAAGATACGGATCGCCGGGGACGGGGTGAACTACCTGACTCCGAGCGGGCAGATCGCCGGGGAATTCGTCCGGCCTGGGATGCTGGGAGGCCTCAAGCCCGAGGAGGTCAAAAACGCGAGCGTGGTCGTGGCCAAGTTCACCCAATCCCTGGCCCAGGCCCTCTTCATCTTCCTCGGCCTGGTCCTGGTGGTCCAGGGGCGCCTGGATTTCCTCCCCAGGAGCCAGCGCGCCCTGGGCCTGGGGGCGGCCCTCCTCACGATGGGCCTGGTCCTGGTCTCCCTCTGGATCCTCGCCTCCGAACCCTCCCCTGGCCGGCGCCCCTGGCAGGCCCAGGGCTCCCTGGCTCCCTTGAGGGCAGTGATCCGCCGCTACCTCCGCGAGCACCCGGGGCGCTTTTCCCTCTCCACCCTCTTCTTCATGGCCGGCTACGCCTGGGGGGCCCTGGAGGTCCTGCTCATCTGCGCCCTGATGGGCATCCCCATGCCCCTCCTGACCGCCCTGTCCGTGGAGGTCCTCTCCAACGTGGTGGACTCGCTTCTCTTCATGGTCCCGGCCAAGGCCGGGACCCAGGAGGCGGGCAAGGTCGCCATCTTCCACGGCCTGGGCTACCCGGCAGGCTCGGGCCTCGCCTTCGGCCTCATCCGCCACTGCCGCGAGCTCGCCTGGGCCGCGGCAGGCTTGCTCCTCTACACCCTCAGCCGGAGAGCGGCGGGGCCTGCGGCTGCGCAACCAGAGTCGCCCCAGCCTCGCGCAGAGCCTCTCGTACCCGCGGGCTGAGAAGGGCTTTAAGCTCGCTCAGAGTCTGATGGGTCGCCGTCGGCCTGCGGCCTACGGCGGAGGCGGGGTCGCTTGAGGGATGCAGGTATATCTCGGTCAAGCCCTCGGGGAGGCGGCGGATCAGCCAGAGGAGGTAGTCCTCCCCCATGAGCCCGGAGCGCAGGAGCCCGAAGCTCCTCTCCGGGACCACGAGGCCGTCGGCCCTGGGCCTCAGATAGGCTCCCAAGGCCCCGTAGGTCGCGGCCAAGCCCAGCCTCCCCGCAAGATCCCTGCGCTCGTAACCCAGGCAGAGGGAGAGCTCCCCCCCGGGGATCCTGATCCTTCCGATCCCATAGGCCTTGGCCAGGCGGACCATGACGGGAAAGATCGTGGGATGGACGTGAAGGTTGAAGTGGCCGTCTATGTGGGTGGGCAAGACCCCCCAGGACAGGGCCTTCTCGATCTGGGACCTTATCTCCCCCTCCAGGCGCCCGCGCTCGGAGGGGCGAAAGAAGTAGCGCAGGCCCCAAGCGGCCGGATGGCTGCGGCAGAGCTCGACGTGAAGGCCCACGCCCAGGCCCGGGTTCTGCCGGGCCAGGGCCGCGGCCTCCTCCGAGGCCGGGCGCTTGACCATGAGGCTCGCGTAGCGCAGGACCCCCTCCCGGTAGGCCCTGAGGACAGCCGCGTTCACCTGGGGGCTGGAGCCGAAGTCGTCGGCGTTCAAGATCAACTCCTTCATGGGCGGCCCGTCAGGGGGTGGTCACCGTCAGGCGGCACTTGCCGCCTGCGATGGAGGCCGCGACGGTCGAGCCGCCCCCGGCGCAGACGCAGTTGCAGGTCCCGGGAGGCGCGAGGCTGGCGGGATTGCAGGAAAACCCGCTGCCCGGGACGCTGGCGCAGACGGTGTTCGCCGCGTTCCAGGCCGAGACCAGCCTATGGAGGCTGGATTCCGCGAGCTTCTTGCCCGCCGCGCCGGAGGAGAGGCGCTCGACCGCGGTGTAGCGCAACAGGAGCATCCTCACCAGGCCCGCGGCGATGATGGAGACAAGCACGCTCGTCACCAGGACGTGCACGAGGACGGAGCCGCGCCGGGCCTTAATCAAGGGGATTGCCATAGGCCTTGTTCATCCCGACCTTGGTGCTGAGCTTGTAGGCCACCGGGATGGGGACCTCCGCCGTGGGAGTCGCCTTCCCGATGATGTAGCTCATCTCGACCCCGGCCACTTCCGTGGATCTCTTGAAGAAATAGCCCAAGCCGTCCATGAGGTAAAAGTTCCGGTAGACGACCGGGGTGAAGCCCGAGCCCGAGCCGCAGGGGGCCGGCTGCGGGGAATAGGGGCAGATCCCGGTCCCTGAGTAGCGCAGGAGACTGTTGTTTGAGTCCACGCAGTAGTAGAAGGCCTCCACCGGCTGGGAGGAGTCTATCTGGTTCGGGAGGGGGTTCATGTTGGCCGACCAGTTGCTGCAGCCGCTGAGGACGCTCCCGGCCGGGCTTGCCGTGCTGGGCAGATCGAGGTGGGTCGCGTTTTCAAGCTCCCTGTGCATCCGGGCGAGGCTGTAGAGGGTGAGCCCCGTGACCTGCCCCTTGCGAAGCCCCTCGAACTGGTAGCGGATGACGGCCGTGACGACCGCGATCACGGCGACCAGGACGAAGAGGGAGAGGGAGAGGGCGATGATGAGCTCAAGGAGGGTGAAGCCGGGGCTGGCTCGCGAGAGCCGATGAACTCCGGGCCCAAAGCGCCCCGAGTTATTAAGGCCGTTGAACGACTCTTTCATAGCAGACACAGTTTTCATAAGGTGGTGCGACGGCAAGAAATTCGCGGCATGCGCTAACAAGGAAACCCGCTGCGAATTTCTTGCCGCGCATATCAGGGCTCGCTCCAATCCACGCTCACGTTCACCCAGGGGACGGTCCCCTTGGCCACCTGGTAGGCCTGGGGATAGGCCACGTAATAGGTGATCATGGCGTTGTAAGGGGGGCCCTCGAACCAGGGAGGGAGGAACCCGGTCAGGACGTGGGAGCCGGGGGAGAGGGCGTAGCAGCCGGCGCAGGAGGTGTCGTTGACCGTGGGGGAGTCCAGGGACCAGGGGTTGGGGCCGGAGCCCGGGCCCGGGAGGAGGGTCGTGGCGGGGTCCCCCGTCACGTAGGTCTTGAGCGTGGCGGTCAACTGCCGCGTGGCCTCGGCCGCGACCAGCCTCCTCTCGCTCTTGGCCCCCCCTCTTCTGACCGAGAGGGCGATGCTGAAGATCGAGCTGACCATGACCGCGGTCAGGAGCATGGAGATGACCACCTCAAGGAGGGTATAACCTCCCGACTGCCTCATGGACATCCCCTACCGGACCGGCTCCGGGGCCTCTCCGTATGGGGTGATCACTCCGCTGGAGTCTGTCGTGTAGCCCCAGTCCTTGTAGGGGGAGAGCGTGGTGCTCCCGGTCCCGCTGGTCTTCCTCCTGACGCAGGCGACGCTCCCGCCGGAGCCCAGGCCCAGGCAGCTTGAGCCGCCGTTGGGATTGGCGGCCGCTATCTCGTAGGGCTTGGAATCCCAGTCCTGCGCCGCCAGGTACTTGCAGGCGACCAGGGCGCAGGCCTGGTAGGGGCCGGAGGCGGGGCAGGGGTCCCCGGCCCCGCAGCCGAGGCCTCCCGTGGCCAGGGTCCCGCTCGCGTAGGCGTTCTGGTGGTCGAGGGCGAACATCCGGTTGGTGGCGGCGACCATGGTCATGATCGAGGCCGCGTCGTCCGCCTTGGTGGTCTCCACGGAGCGCAGGTAGGCCGGGACCGCGAAGGCGGCCAGGATCCCGATGATCAGGATCACCACGATGAGCTCGACGAGCGTGAAACCCGCCGAGGGGCGCTCCCCCACGGGGCCCTCTCCCGGGGCCCTCACTTTCCCCCCAGGGTCGAGGGCTTGAAGATCGGCAGGAAGACCGAGAGCACGATCAGGCCCACCAGCCCCCCGATCCCAACGACCAGGACAGG
>CAYLZQ010000075.1:0-7697 GCA_964388045.1 uncultured Elusimicrobia bacterium
TGATGGACCTCCTGGAGGCCAAGAGGGCCAAGATCAGGGGAGTCCAGGAGGGCAACCGGAGGAACCTCTCGGGGGCCAGGGAGAAGGAGGCCGAGGTGGAGAGGTGGAGGGAGGACCTGCGCAGGGACATCGTGGACGACGACTCGACCAAGCAGAGGATCGTGGACAACGAGGCCCGCGCGAGCCTTGCCACGGCCAGCTTCCGGGCCTTCCAGACCGACATGTCCGCCCTGATCGCGCGGATCAACGCGGAGGACGGGGGCGCCTCCGGAGACGCCCTCAGGGAGTACCAGAGGCGCCTGGACCTGCTCGACCAGATCGCGCGCTGGAGGAGCAGCGGGGGAAACCCCAACGACCCGGACGCCTTCTCCCTTGCGGAGATCCAGGCGGACCTTGACGAGGTCAAGGACAACATCCGAAAGGCCGAGGAGGGCCTGGTGACCATGCGCAGGCAGGGCATCGAGGCCGCCGGGGCCTTCATCGTGACGGTCCCCGGCCCCAGGGTGGAGGCGCGCAACCCCTCCTGGGACCAGGTCCGGCAGATCCTCAACGACCGCAGGACCTACTGGAACGACAAGCTCTCGGACCTCCAGAGCTCCCTGGACAGCGTCAACCGCAAGCTCGATGCTGCCAACACCAGGACACTGACCGACGAGTTCGGGGACTCCAACCCCGAGTCCCTGCCGCGCTGGAGGGCCCAGGAGGAGGGCCGGATGACCGAGGCCCAGGCCAGGGTCAGGGAGTTTGCGGCCGAGCTCGACGCCAGGGCGGCCCAGATCAACTCCGTGGCCGGCTCGGGCATCCCTCCCCTCTCCGGGCTCTCCCTCTCCGAGCTGCGAGAGGCGATCAAGACCTACGGGGACAAGGTCAGGGCCGTGCGCGTGCCTGACGTCGAGAGCATGGACACCCACCAGGCCAGCATGAACCTCATCGCGATCGCCAGGCTCCTGCCGGCAGCGGCCAGGGAGGTGATCCGCTGGGCCAAGGCTGACGCCACCATCACCGCGATAGACGAGGCGCTGAGGGACACCCTGCCCCAGGCCCAGGCCGGGCTCTCGGGCGGGGTCCGGATGATCCAGGACATCCTGGCGGACCTCGAGCAGGACAGGGCCTTCGTGAACGCCGGGGGAGGCGACAACCAGGCCCTCTACGACCGCAAGATCGCCCTGCTTGAGGTCAAGCTCCTGCCGCGCCTGAGGGACCTAAGGTTCATGCTGGAGAGCGTCCTGATCCCCTACCAGCAGAAATCCATAGACCAGGCCCGGCCCAACACGGGCAAGCTCTGGGAGCTCTACGACGCGAAGAAGACCCTGATCACCGAGGCCCGCAAGCTCTACGACAGGACAGTGCCCTGGGCCCTGGCCACCTTCGGGGGCAAGGAGGGAGACGCCGCGGAGGGCCACGAGAAGATAGAGGCTTGGAGGCGGAAGATCCAGAGAAACATAGACGGCTACGACGACGCGGCCGGCCACCACAAGGGGGTCAGGGAGTTCCAGAGGGAGGTGGCCAACCGCAAGGACCCCAACTTCACAGGCACCGAGGAGCTCTACGGGGAGACCCAGCCTTACAGCCTTCCCAGGAAGATCGCGCAGTACTCGGCCGAGAGGAGCCAGAGGGCGGGCCAGATCAACCAGCAGTTCACCGAGGTCAACGCGATACTCTCCAGGATCGAGCAGCTCGTGTCCCAGACCGGGGACTCCTCCCTCATGCAGAAGCTCGAGCGCCTCAGGGCTTCTCGCCTGCCCGTCGGGATCAGCCCGGATTCGGCCGGGGCGGCCCAGGTGAGGACCCTGGTGGACAACAGGGTCCTGCCCACCCTCGGGGACCTCCTCAAGGAGCTGGGCGACGAGGCCAAGCAGAAGGCCGGGGAGATCTCGATCGGGGGGGAGTCGGGAGGGGGCCCGGCCACGGGGACACAGCCCCCGATCAAGATCTCGGACTTCTCCGAGATCGCCCTCCTGGCCAAGGACGCGGGCGCGCGCCTGGTCTTCTCGAGCCTGGAGAGGCCAGAGTCCGCCCCGGGGGCCTTCGCCGTGGCGCGCTTCCTGTTCTCGGACGGGGTGGTGACCGGCTCCCAGGACGCCCTCGAGCGCCAGGTCCCGGTGGCCGAGGCCTTCCTGCGCCGAGCGGAGCAGGTCCTCTCGGAGGCCGTGGCCGGCACCTCCAGGGACGACGCCTACGTGGATTCAAACGGGACGGGAGAGACCCCGGATCAGGTCTACGCCAGGAAGATCGCCACCTTCTCCTCCCTCCAGCAGTTCCTGCAGGAGGGGATCTCCTTCTTCGGCCTCAAGCGCCAGTGGAGCCAGGACAGGTTCGACACCCTGGACGACGTCGGCACCTACTACCGCTCCCTGACCGACATCTACGACGGGGGCCTGAGCACCAACTCGAGCGAGCTGGAGGCTGTCCAGAGGATACAGGACGCCCTCCGGAAGAAGTTCGACGACCTCCAGGCCAAGAGGGTCAAGGTCACCCGCTGGCTGGAGCAGCTCAATCCCAGGCAGGAGAGCGCGCTGGCCAGGGTCACCAGGGACATGTCCGAGCTCCAAGACAGGACCAGGACCGTCCTTGAGGCCAACTACAAGTACAGGGATCTCGAGGAGCAGCTCGGGCGCTCCGAGGACATCCTCAAGGCCGAGCTCTCCCGGCTTGAGGAG
Source organism: uncultured Elusimicrobia bacterium (assembly GCA_964388045.1). GTDB lineage: Bacteria > Elusimicrobiota > Elusimicrobia > UBA1565 > UBA9628 > CAYLZQ01. The sequence continues at coordinate 2,661 of CAYLZQ010000075.1, forward strand.
AGGCAGGAGGCCCTGAGGGTGCTTCTCTCGGACCCCTCCCTCCAGGATTCCCTCCCGGCCTCCCTGGTGGCCCGGATCGAGAAGCTCAGGATCCAGCGCGGGCTTTGGGCCGTGGACGGGGACAAGGGGCAGGCCCTGGTCATCAAGAAGAGCGAGTTCGGGGCTTTCGTTGAGACCCTCCTCAGGATGTTTTCGCCCCACAGCTCCACCCAGGACCTGGGCCTGATCAAGAGAGAGCTCCTCGCCAATCCCCAGGCCCTGGCCCAGCTTCTCCCGGAGTCACAGTTGATAGACTTCGGGGACACCGCCGACGGCTTCTACCTGGTCTACCAGTCCCGCTTCTCCGTTCCCCATGGGCTTGAGACCAGCACCTGGGTGACCCTGGGCAACGTGGCCAGGGTCTGGGGCAACAACGTGAGCGTGACCGGCTACCAGTTCGCCAGCCCCCCCAACGAAGGGAACGCCCCCTACGGGGACAGGGGGGTGGAGGTCCAGATCGAGTCCCTCCAGGGCAAGAACTGGGTCAACTACTTGAACATAGACTTCCACCGTTTCGCCTTCGACATCCCGTCGGACGCGACAGCGGGCTCCCAGGCCCGCCAGAGCCGCCTGATGGTCTTCGACGACTTCGCCATGCTCCTCTTCGGGGACCGCCTCTACGTGGGCCTGGCCGGCTACGCTGACGCGGCCCTGGACCAGCCTGGCGAGAAACCCACCTATTACGGGGGCAGCTTCAAGACTTCGCTGAAGCTCACCGAGGTCATGAGGCTCAACGCCCAGCAGCAGACCCTCTTTGCCAAAGACCCCAGGCGCTTCCTCCAAGAGGTGAACCTCGACTTCACGGGCTACGACCCTGACTTGAACCGCACCTTCCGCATCGAGGCCCAGGGGGAGAACAAGCATTACTCCCGGACCCAGATCGGGCCCAGCTTCGACGTGGGCAGGCTCCTCAACTCCCAGGACGCCTTCAGCGTGGACCTCTACTGGGCCCGCTCGGCCGGGACGGACGACGTCTCCCAGAACTCGCTTGGGCTCTCGGTCCTCAAGGGCTTCACGATCAAGGACGACTCGGGCAAGCCCTGGATGGTGATCTCAAACCGCGCCACGCTCGAGAGGGGCGAGAGGATGAACACCTACGCGGACCGCCTCTCGGTGACCCTCCCGGACCAGGGGATAGTGGTCAGCGCCGAGGGCAGGATCCTGGGCAGCGCCGGCACCTACTACGGGGAGATCTCCAAGAGGATCAGCGACCATTCCACCCTTTCCGCGGGCTACGGCTCTCCCTACATAGGCCTCAACAAGCGCCTCTCCCTCTCCTTCAACACCTCCATGACCCTGGGCGAGCTCTGGCAGGCCGTCATGGACAACTCCAAGGAGAACCTCCGGGGAGGGGAGACCCTGAGGGACTTCAACAGGGAGATGGACGACTTCTTCAAGGGGGGGGAGCCCTCCCCGAGGCTTGCGGAGATGAAGAGGGTCTTCGAGGCGGACGTGGCCAGGAGGCTCGTCAGCCAGGACATCGGGATCCTCACCCGGGAGATCCAGGACCTGCGCAAGGCCGGGGCCGTCCTGGACAACACCCGCCTGCGCGGGATGGTGGGCTTCGTCTCCAACCCCATCTCGGATGACGAGACCGACCGGGCCCTGGGCGGGGGCTTCGTGGTGGGCACCCACACCGAGCTTTCCATGACCAGGACCCAGAAGGCCTTGATCGAGGCCAAGGCCGAGAGCCTCTACCGGGAGGGACTGCGCCTGCAGTCCAGGATGCTGGAGCTGGTCAAGGAGTGGCAGCAGGCCGTGACCGAGCTCGCCCGGGCCCAGTGGGAGCTTAAGATGGCCCACTTGGCGGCCCTCAACTCCCCCACCGAGGCCCTCCGCAGGGAGGGGGAGGTCCGTGAGGCCGAGGCCACGGCCAGGCTCCACCAGGCCGTGATCCGCTACAACGTGCTCTCGGGCCGGGAGCCCACGGACCCCACCCCCTTCGACAACCTGAGCTCAGCGGACCTAGACGCCCTGATGGCCGAGGTCCAGAGGACAGTCTCGGCCCCGGACAGGCTTTCGAGGATACTCCACGGCCTGGACCCCGAGGAGCTCAAGGCCCGGCTCGGGGAGAACTCCTTCAACCTCATCGACTGGATCCCCTGGGTGGACCGCCTGACCCTGAGCGTCGGGGTCCAATTCCAGGACCTGATGGCCAACCAGCTCTTCGGGGTCGGGGCCTCCGTGCGCCTGCCCATCTGGGATCCCTCCTCCAAGGCCAAGGACAGGGCCTTGCTCCTGGAAAGGGACGCGACGGTCAAGGAGATGGAGGGAGCCTACTCGGAGCAGCGCCTCCAGGCCCATAGGGAGGCGGCGCAGGCCAGGTTCTGGAGGGAAGGCTCCCGGACCGCCAAGCCGGGGCTCGAGGCCGCCAGGCGCGAGCTGGGAAACGCGGTCAGGGCCTATCGCAACGGCCTCATCGGAGCGGCCCAGGTCCAGGAGGCCTTCGACTCCTGGCACCGCTACGCCGGGATGGTCCTGGAGGCCGAGGCCAAGGCGACCGTGGCCGAGGCCTGGGCGAGCCTGGACAAGAGCTTCGGCAGGCCCCTGGAGCGCGACCCGGCTCCTGTCAGGATCTCCTCCCTTGAGGAGGCCTTTCGGCTCGTCTTCGAGAGGTCCCCCAGCCTCCAGGAGGTGGCCCTGAGGGGGGAGGCGGCCCAGGAGATGGCCAGGGCCAACGACCACCGCATCCAGAAGGCCTTCCTGGACCTCCACGTGGGAGCCAACCTCACCGCCTCCGGCACCGGCTGGATCCCCTCCCTGGGGGTGACCGGCATCCCCGTGACCCCGATCCTGGGTTTCGAGATCAAGCCCGAGGAGCTGAGGGTCCTCCAGGTGGCCGAGGGGGAGGCCCAGGCCGAGTACTACGAGAGGCTCAGGACCAAGATCGAGGCGAACCTCGCCCTGCAGTTCGCGCAGAACCTGATCACCTACCGGATGGCCGGCTTAAACCTCAGGGTCTATGACCAGGAGCTCCTCCCCAAGCTCGAGAGGGCCTTGAGGGAGGCCGAGGCGCGCCGGCCCGAGGGCGGCCCGGCCACCGAGGTGGTCAAGGTGCGAGCGGCCCTCGACGAGGCCAGGATCAAGCGCCAGGAGGCCGGGCTTTCCCGCGAGCAGGCCAGGGCCGCCCTGAACGTTCTCCTGGGCCGGAGCCCGGACTCCCCACTGGAAGTGGAGGTCAAACCCAGCGAGGCCCTGGCCTCCCTGGCGAGGATCCTCAGGGCCAAGGACCCGGCAGGGACCCAGAGGAGGATGCTCGAGCTGCGCGTCGAGGTCGCAAGGGCCGTGGAGGCCAAGGAGGACAAGGACCTCAAGGTCGAGCAGTTCTACCTTGAGCCCGTGTCCCTGGTGGTCCGCTCCCTGGGCAGGCTCATAGACGCCCTCTCCTCGGATGAGATCGGAAACCCCGACCTGCGCGCCGCGGCCAGGGTCCAGACCCTGAGCGAGGAGAGGGCCAGGGAGTCCTTCGACAGGAGCCTGCCCCTGGAGATCTCCCGGGCCAGGACAGAGCTCTCTCTGGCCCTCTCGGAGCTCGGGCGCTTGAAGGGCCAGGAGGACCCGGAGAGCCTGCTCAAGAAGACGGCCTTGACCGAGAGGATATATTCCCTGAGGGCCCTTCTGGCCGGCCTGGGGGCCGACCCGGACCTTTGGGAGTCCCCGGGAGGCTCCGAGCCCCTTCCCAGGAGCTTCGCGGAGCTCAGGAGCCGCCTGGCCCAGAGGCGGCAGGCCATGGCCGAGAGGCCCTCGGAGGAGCCCCTGGAGCTCCTGGACCCCGGGACCAGGAGCCTTCGGGGGGCGAGCTTCGCGCGCTATTTCTACGCGCGCCAGACCCTGAGCAAGGAGAAGATACGCCAGGGCTTCACCGAGGGCTGGATCGAGGTGCGCCTGAGGAGCCAGGAGACCCCGCCCGAGGTCCTCCTCGAGCTCGCCAGGATCAGGCAGAGGAAGGCGGACCACCTCTACCGCAACTCCCTGGCCGGGGCCGAGGCCCGAGCGGACATCCTGGCCGCTGATTTCTCGGCCAATGTCAAGGTCCTGCGCTGGGCCCTGGAGGCCGACTCCGGCCCCGGAAGCCCCAACCGCGGCCGCCTGGGCGGCCTGATCCGGGACCTGCGCCAGAGACTCTCGGCGGAGAAGGACGAGATTGTGGCCCTCCTGGGCCTCAGGGCGGACACCTCCCTCGAGGACCTCATGGCCCTGGTCCCAGGCGAGCCCTCGGGGACCAGGGACCTGGGGGCCCTGGGCGCGGGCTTCCTCAAGGAGATCAGGGACCTCCAGATCGAGAGGATACGCAGGACCCTCTTCGAGGGGGGCCTGCCCGAGGCCTTGGGAGCAGAGGACAACCTGATGGGCCAGATCAGGGCCAACGTGATCGCGGAGCGCATGAGCTACAAGGGCTTCACCCCCGTGCTCGCCTTCGGAATCTTCCGCAACAGGTCCGTGGGGGGGCTTGCCCTCGAGGCCCCGGACCCCCGGGCGATCGAGCGGGGCCTGGAGAACGTGATCTCGGAGGTTCTGCGCAAGGAGCTCGAGTCCACCGGCAGGCTCCAGGAGCTCACCCTCAGGCTCCACTCCCTGATGAGCCGGGTGGAGGACGGGGCCCACGAGCTCGAGACGCGCCGCGGGCTCATCGAGGCCGCGGAGGCCGACTACCAGGCCCAGCTCGGGCGGGTCGGGGAGCCTGGGCAGGCTCAGGAGGCCGAGGCGGCCAGGGCTCGGGTGGTCCGGGCCTGGACCGCTTTCGCGGACCAGATGGTCAGGACCAAGGCCGATTTCGTCACCCTGGTGACGGAGCTCGAGGCCCTTGGGGAGGGGAGGACCACCCTGCTGCGCCCCATGGCCCGGGGCGGGGACATGGCTGCCTTGCGCAGCGACCCCACGGGCGAGCTTCTTTCCTACTGGTCCGAGCGGCTCCAGGACGGCTCCTTCGCCTCCAGGCAGGAGGAGATGCTCGGGAGCCTGGAGAGGGCCGCCCCAGGGGAGGGGGGGCAGCGCCTC
>CAYLZQ010000075.1:7707-7958 GCA_964388045.1 uncultured Elusimicrobia bacterium
CGTGACCCAGGCGCCGAGCATTTCAAACAGAACGAGCGCATAGCCCGGCGCCTCAGGATCCTTGAGATCGCCAGGAGGGACGCCGACGCCGTCCTCCACAGGGATTTCGCCCCAGCGGAGAAGCTCAGGCTGCTGACAGCCAACGACCTGGAGGGGAAAAGGCAGGCCCTGGAAAGGGAGCTCCAAGTCCTCCTGACCCTGCTTGGGCGCCTGGACCCCAACCCGGCCTTGGCTGAACTCATGAGCTTCCT
>CAYLZQ010000076.1:0-7956 GCA_964388045.1 uncultured Elusimicrobia bacterium
GACGCGGTCAGCCAATGCAGCCGCTGCGGCTACTGCGAGCAGGCCTGCCCCACCTACGTGGCGACCGGCCAGGAGTCCAAATCCGGAAGGGGAAGGAACCAGCTCGTGCGCCTGATCCTGGAGGGCAAGCTGAGGGACTCGGAGGAGGCCCGGGAGGCTCTTTCCACCTGCCTCCTCTGCGGGGCCTGCACCGCGGCCTGCTACGCCCATGTGCCCACGGCCGAGATCGTCCTGGAGGGCCGCAGGCTGCTGTGGGAGAAGCCCCACTGGCTCGCCAGGCTCCTGACCCGGCTTTTGGCCAGGAATCCTCGGCGGCTGGCCGGCTTGCTCAAGGGCGCGTATTTCCTGAAGCGATGGGGGGTCTCCCGCCTTGGGAGGCCCTTACTGAGGCTCGCGGGCCTCGGGGGCCTGGCCGAGGCCGACGCCCATCTGGATGAGGCGCCCAGGGAGTTCCTGGTCGAAAAGCTCGGAGGGATGCGGGCTGCTCAAGAGCCGGCGTGGCTCTACTTCGCCCCCTGCGGGCCGAATTACCTTTTCCCCGGAGTCGGCCTGGCCACGCTCGAGGTCCTGGAGGCTTTGCGCGGTCCCGGCCGCTTCCTGGACAACCCCTGCTGCGGGCTTCTCTGCTACAACTACGGGGAGGTCTCTGACGCCCGCGAATTGGCCAGGAGGGTCATCGAGAAGGCCGGGGCGGCCGCGCCCGTCATCGGGGACTGCTCCTCGTGCGTGGCCTTCCTGAAATCCTACCCGCAGCTTTTCCTGGACGATCCTGCCTGGAAACAGCGCGCGGAGCGCTTCGCGCTCCGCGTCAAGGACATAGTGGAGGTCCTTAATAAAACGGACAAACCACCGGCCCGGGTTTTGCCCGGGCCGGTGGTTTATCATCAGTCCTGCCGGGCCTGCCACGGCCAGGGCCTGGGTCCCCCCGAGGGATTCCTGCGACGGACCTGTCCCGACTACCGGAGCCTGCCCGAGTCGGAGGTCTGCTGCGGGGGGGCCGGAGCCTTCTCCTTGCTTCACCCCGAGCTCTCGGACCAGGTCCTGCGCCGCAAGGTGGGGCAGATCGCCGCGACCCAGGCCCGCCGGGTCCTGACCAGCTCCACCTCCTGCCTCATCCAGCTTGCCCGAGGATTGAAGAAATACTATCCTGAGTGCGAGGTCATGCATGTGAGCGCGCTCGCAGCACGGGCCCTTCGAGCCAGCCATGGGACGAAGGCAGGAGCTTGAGAAGAGGCAGCAGCTCCTGGCCCGGTTCGGCCGGCTGATAGCGGCCGAGACCAGGCTCGACGCCCTCCTGACCATCATCGCGGAGGAGGTGCGCCACATCCTGGCCGCGGACCGCTGCTCGGTCTTCCTCGTGGACGCCTACAAGGGGGAGCTTTGGACCAAGGTCGCCCTGGGCATGGAGGAGAAGGTCCTGAGGATCCCCATGGGCCAGGGGATCGCCGGCTTCGTGGCCAAGACCGGAAGCGCGGTCAACATCCGCGACGCCTACCGGGATACCCGTTTCACCCAGGACCTGGACCGCATCACCGGCTACCAGACCCGCAGCGTCCTGGCCGTGCCCTTGAAGGGCCACGACGGCAGGGCCCTCGGGGTCTTCGAGGTCTTGAACAAGAGCAAGGGGGCTTTCACCGACGAGGACGAGGGGCTCCTCAGGATCCTGGCCACCATGGCCGCCTCCTTCATCGAGAACGCGCAGCTCTACGAGGACCTGCGCCGCTCCCACCTCGAGACCATCTACCGGATGGCCTTGGTGGCCGAGTTCCGGGACCACCAGGACACGGGCAAGCACCTGCGCCGGATGAGCCGTTTCTCGGGGATCCTGGCCCGGGGGATGGGCCTGGGCTACCAGGAGTCAGAGGACATCCGCTACGCCTCCCCCCTCCACGACATCGGGAAGGTCGCCATCCCCGACTCGATCCTGAGAAAGCCGGGGCGGCTGGAGCCGGCTGAGTTCGAGGAGATGAAGAAGCACACGATCTACGGGTGCCAGATGCTCGCCAACGCCGAGAGCCGGCTCCTGCGCCTGGCGGCCAAGATCGCGATCGCCCACCACGAGCACTGGGACGGGAGCGGCTACCCCTACGGCCTCAAGGGGGAGGAGATACCCCTCGAGGCGCGCATCGTCTCGGCCGCGGACGTCTTCGACGCCCTCGTCTCCCAGCGCGTCTACAAGGGGGCCTGGACCGTGGACGACGCCCGGGACTACATCAAGGGCCAGGAGGGCAAGCTCTTCGACCCGATGGTGATCGCCTGCCTCTTCAAGTCCTTCGACGACATCCTGGCCGCGGGCGAGGAGGAGAACCGCCGCATCGTCGAGGACGAGGCCTTGAAGGCCGCCTTCCCCCAGCCCCGCAAGGAGGCCGTGGACCAGCACCCCCACCGCTTCGAGCTTTGATTTTGTATAATTCCCATCGAGCCGTTTTTTCTATTCAGCGCGGGCGTGGTTCAATGGTAGAACATGTCCTTGCCAAGGACAGGACGAGGGTTCGATTCCCTTCGCCCGCTCCATTTGTTTTCTGAGATGCCAGGTCACTTAACACCACCCCCTCCCCCTCCCGTAGGGAGGGGAAGCCTCGCCCCCCTCGGCACCTCGGCCCTTCGGGCCCGGGGCGCCGTCGCCATTAACGTTCTATCGCTGCGCCCGCGCGAGTGCCACCGGCACTCGCGCCCCCGCGGGGGAGGCGAGTAATCGCGATGCTCCGCCTTTCCCGCCGCATCATGGTCAGCGCCCCCAAGGAGACGGTGGCCCTCTACCTGCGGGACCTGCGGAGGATGGCCGACTACGAGAGGAAGGTGGACCGCGTCGAGTTGGGGGAGGGAGGGGTGGAGGCCTCGGGCCGCTTCCTGGGCCTGCGCTGGAGCGGGGCCTTCCGGGTGGAGGCGACTCGGGACGGCGGCTACCGGGGGGAGCTGGTGCGCGGGCCTCTGGGCCAGATGAGCTGGGGCTTCCATCTGCGGGCCGTCTCAGGCGGCACTGTCCTGACCCACGAGGAGCATTATCTCTTTCACTGGCTGTTCAAGCCCCTGGTCCTGCTCCTCAGGGGCCGCCTCCGGCGGGCGATGGAGCTGGAGCTGGCCGCTATCAAGGAAGCGGCCGAGCGCCTCCACCGCCAGATCCAGATCCGCGAGATCGAGGCCGCGCTTTAACCCCGTAGAACCCTGAAGACCCGCTCAAAGAGCAGGGAGACTCCCAGCCAGAGCGGGGCGAAGTCAAGGCGTATGAGGCCCTGGAAGGCCCAGGGGGCCTTCGAGTATTCCTTCTCCCAGGGAGCCTCGCCCACCGCGATCCGCAGGAGCCAGCCGCTCGTGTATTCGACCGCGTAGATCAGGCCTGTGTAGAGGAGGCCGCGGGCCAGGGCCGGCCAGCCCGATATCCGCGGATAGAGGAGGGAAAGCAGGGGATAGACCAGCAGGTAGATCGGAAGCATCCAGGCGTAGGTGTAGCCCCTGAGCCTCCAGTTCCCTGCTTGCCCCAGGTCAGCCAAGGCCGTAAAAAGCACCTCCAGGGCCATCCCGAGCGCGGCCAGGAGCAGGGAGTGGGTCGCGGCCAGAGGCATCAATCGGGCCTGGCCACGTAGCGGCCGTCCTGGAAGGCGAGCCTCGCGTGCCTGCGCCCTACGTCGTGCTGGAAGATCAGGGTCCAGCCCTTCTCGAGGGCCTCGGCCAGGATCCGGCGCTTGGCCTCCAGGGTGTCCACCGGGTAGAGGTCGTAGCCCATGATGTAGGGCAGGGGGAGGTGGGAGCGGGTCGGGATCAGGTCCCCCAGGAAGACGGCCGTCTCTCCCTCGGACTCGATCACCGCGCACTGGTGGCCCCGGGTATGGCCGCCCGAGCGGATGAGCCTGAGGCCCGGCTCGACCTCGTATTCCCCGTCCACCAGCTCCAGGACCTTGCTGTCTTCCAGGGGGGCGAAGTTTTCCTCCAGGTAGCTGGCTTGGTTGCGTTCGTGGGGCGAGCAGGCATCCTCCCATTCCTCCCTCTGGATCAGGTAGCGGGCCTTTGGGAATGCGGGCAGGGGCCTTCCTCCCTCCCCGAATTCCGTGTTTCCCCCCGCATGGTCGAAGTGCAGGTGGGTGTTGATCACCAGGTGGATGTCCTGGGGGGAAAGCCCATGGGACTTAAGCTCCTCCCTGAGGGTCACGCGGCGCTCGACGCAGTAGATGTCCAGGAACCTGCGGTTCTTCTCGTATTTCGAGGAGAGTCCTGTGTCCACCAGGAGGTTGTGCCCCCGCGGGGTCCTGATCAGGAGGCAGCCCAGGGAGAGGGGGATGCGGTTCTTTTCGTCCGCGTGCTCCAGGCGTCCCCAGAGGACCTTTGGCACCACCCCGAACATGGCGCCACCATCGAGCCTGAAGCTGCCGTCGCTCAAAGGGAAGACCTCGAAGCGGCCTATTTTCATTAGGCCCCGCAGCACTTCTTGTATTTCTTCCCCGACCCGCAGGGGCAGGGGTCGTTACGCCCCACTTCCGGCCCGGTCTTCACGTAGGTGGCCGGCTTGGCTCCATCGGCCGGAGGCTCCTGGAATTTGCCGGCGACGATGGCCGCCTTGTTTTTTTCGAGCCAGGCCTTGACCTGGGCGGAGTTCTTGACGTCCACCCCGTCCTTGGCCATGTAGGCGGCCAGGGTCTTGATCTGCTTGAGGAAGGCCGGGTCCTTCCATTTGCGGTAGAAGTAGGCCATCATCCCCTTGGCCTCCGGCGCTTCCGCGATCTCCTTGGGGAGGGAGGGAATGCCCGGAGGCGCGGCTTGCGCTTCAGGCGCTGGGGCTTGCTCCTGCTTCCTGAACGGTTTTAACAGGGATTTCAGCCAGGACATTGTTTTACCTCATAATTCCGCCAAAAAGCCGGCGGAAGGGGGGGGATTCCTGCTCCCCCGTCGCTTCGCTCCTCCTCCGCAGCCTGCCGCCGGCGCTGTCGCGAGGCTCGCCTGCCGCTCCCCCTCCGCGCAGGCTTCGCCTCGCTTTTCCTCCACCGGAGGCGCGCCGGTCGGCTTCGAATCCTTCCTATAATTCCGCCAAAAAGCCGGCGGAAGGGGGGGGATTCGAACCCCCGAGAGGGGGTTGCCCTCTAACAGTTTTCGAGACTGTCCGTTTCAACCGCTCACGCACCCTTCCAAGGGAATTTTAGCAAACTCGGGGCTCCAAGGGGCTTGCCGCAACCCGAGGGTAGGGCTTTTGGGTCATGGCGCATGGGCATCTTGTCCCTGGTTTTTGTTCCCGGAAGGCCCTTTGGGAAATAGGCCTCAACTGGTAAAGTCTAGGGGCTGTGAAAGCCCTGCGAAAGGCCCTGGCCATTAGCCAAGCCGCCTTCCTCCTCCTTGGGGCTTGGACTCCAGCCCTAGGCGCCGGGGGGCTGAGGCCTCAAGGGAGAGGCCGTCCTCAGTGGGCCCATGCCCCTCTGCCCTTCTCATCGCCTGCTTCCATCCCCAGCCCCTTGAGGCCGGCGGGAGCGGCGGATCCTGCCGCGACCGTCCGGCAAGCTCTTCAGGGGCAGACTCCGGCCCTGCCTGCCTCGGTCATCAGTCCCATGGCCCCGCTCCCCCGAGAGGCTCCTCGCGCCGTCGAATCCGATCCCGGGCAGGGATCAGGGCTTAAGATCAGGGCCTCCCCCCTGGCCGGGCTTCTCGAGCACGGCCCGGAGGCGGGAAGGCTTGCCTCCCATCAGAGCCAGGAAGGGGCCAGGGAAGGCGTCGCGCGGAACTTCAATCGCTCCGCCGGCCTGGAGGAGGCCGGCGCCCGGACGGACTCTTCGGGGCCGGTGGAAATCCCGGAGAACGACAAGGAGCTCCTGCAATTCCGGGAGAAGGTCGAAAGGGACGCGCACCGGATCCTGCGCAACGACCTGGGTGGAGACCTGGGCAGGCCCGAGATCCATAGGCAGGCCAACGCCGTGCTCCAGAGGCTGCTGGCCGCCAACGGGCTCGATCCCGACGGAGCCAGGCTCCATCTGGGAGGCTCCTTCATCCCGCAGGCCTTCACCACGATCACGGACACGGAGGTTTCCTACCTGAGGGAGAAGGGCAGGCTGGGGGCCTTCTTCAGGAACTCGAACATCTTCTTGAGCCGCGGCATGATCGAGACCTTCCTGGGCCGCTCGGACGCCCTGCTGGCCTTCATCCTCGCCCATGAGCTGGCCCACAACCGCCTGGGCCATTTGAAGACGATCTTCAGCAGCTTCGCGATGCTGGGGCATCTCCTGGAGTTCGAGGCCGACGCCGAGGCCTTGAAGATGATCGCCCGAGCGGGCTACGACCCCCGAGAGGCCCTGGAGGCCCTCGAGCTCATCGAGGAGAGGATCGAGCGCCTCAGGCAGAGCTACCCCCTCCTGCGCCGCTCCAACAGCGAGTACCACGAGCTCCTGACCCGCTGGCGGGACATCCACCCCAACCACTCCCTGCGCAGGGCCAGCCTCGAGCGCAGGCTCTCTGAGGCCCTGGAGATCTACGAGTCGAGCCCTTCGAGGGGCAGGCCGGCCGAGGGGCTCAAGAAGATCCAGGCCGCCCTGGAGAGGAGGCCGGTCCGGGACGCCTTCGGCCGCTTCGAGGAGAAGATCTCCTCCCTGATCGGCTCGGGCGGCTCCTTCTATGAGAGGATCGTGGCCTTGGAAGGCCTCCTCACCCGGAGGATCTACGAGGCCGAGCAGGTCTCGGAGTCCACTGGCAGGAAGTTCACGGTCCAGTACGTCCGCCTGGAGGACCAACTGATCGTTGAGAACGCCATCCGGGCCATGGCCCAGGCCGCTGAGAACCTCCAGGACCTCAACAACCTTCACCAGATGCATTTGCGCATCAGCTCCTCTTATCCCGGGATCAACTTCCCTAGCTCCAAGGCCTTTTCCCACATCGTGACTCGGCAGGTGCGCGAAGTGCTCAAGATACTTGGCCCCGCGGCCTCTGCCCAGAGCCTGGCGGCATTCGTCGGAACGATCGCCCCCACGGCCCTTCAGGCCCTTTTCAACATCGCTCTCAAGAGGATCGGGTCCAAGAAGGAGCTCTCTCAGGCCTTGGAGTATCTTGGCAACAACGCCAGGTCCCTTGGGTATGTCCCCGGCTCCATGAATGATCGGATGGCCCAGGCCCTGGCCAGGACCATGCTCTCCAAGGCCGTGGCCCTGGCCGTGGACCATGACCTGCCTGCTGACGAGAAGCTGGCCTTGGCGATCGAATACCTCCGCTCCAAGATCCCAGCCACTCTTCTGACCGACGGCCCCAAGGCCCCGGGGCGCTGGTACGGCTACCTCTCGACTCATCTGAAGGCGGAGCTCATAGACTTCGCCCTGACCCGCCGGGTCGGAGAGAACGCCTCCTGGAGGCTTCAGGACCTGGCCCTGCTCCTGGAGGGAAAATCCCGGGAGCAGATCCTCTCCCAAAGGGAGGATGGGAGCCTTGAGCGCGAGATCAGGCCCGCCGGGGCCATGGAGGCTTGGAACGCCAGGTACTTCCAGAATCAGAGCCTGAGGCTTTCGCGCTCAGGGGCCGCGCTCTTCAACTACGAGAGGCTTGGGACCGGAACGATCTCGCTGCCCAAGGCGGCGGAGCTCCTCGAGATCCTATCAGCCTTTCCCTACCAGAGGGCAGAGACCAAAAGCCCTGAGGAGCCGGGAGCCCGGTTCATGCCTCTGGAGCTCCCGGAAGCGATCGCGGCCGTCATCCTCAAACAGGACCCGGCCTGGCAGGAAGGGTTCTGGGAGGAGGCCACGGCCTGGGCCCTCAAGGGCTATCGGGAGAGGAGGAGGCATGCGGACAGCCTCGATTTGCTCAAGAAACGCCTGGCCTCCCTGGCCCAGCTCCAGGCAAGCCTCATCCGAAGATCCGAAGGGCTTGGCCCCCTTCTCGCCGTGCTCAAGGGCATGGGCCGCTCCCTCCAAGAGGCCCGGGGCCCTCAAGAGACGAAGGAGGTCAAGTCCCAGGTGGCGGACTCCATGATCACCTTCATCGTCAACGGGCACGCGG
>CAYLZQ010000077.1:0-7902 GCA_964388045.1 uncultured Elusimicrobia bacterium
GCGAGCCGCCGAGCTATGTCTGCTCCGTTGGGTCGGAAGACGCCGCTCTCGTAGACGTGCAGGCGGACGCCGACCCCGGCCTCGTCAATGGGCGAGGTCAGGAAATGATGCTCGCGGGCCATTTCTTTCGCCAGGACGGCCGGGAGGAAGGTTTTGTCCTTTAACCAGGGCACAGCAGGCGGATAGCGTTGAATGCCCCGCGCTATGCGTTGAATTTCGGCCTCTGGGAGAGGTTCCGCGCATCGTCCGTTGACGGCTTTGAGAGACGGTAGAATCTCCGGGGCGGATAGTCCCTTTCGGCGCATACTACCGGCAAGGCTTGTTAGGGTCTCGTTACGGGAGCCGTTCGGGATAACGTCTGCTACCTGGACAGGCTGAGTTTCGCGCGGTGCTTCCCGTAACGCCTCAAGCCACCACTTGGGCGCATCCGCTAGGGGAACATCGTCCGGCGAAAGACCGTCCTCCCATGCGTAGAGTGCGTTGGTAATATGCTGAGAGCCTGGGGCCAAGACATAGGCACCGTCGGCGCGGCTGTCCAGTTCCTCAAAGACTCCGACCTTACTCTTAACTGGGTAGCCGGGATGCCTGAAAAAGTAATGGCGACCCTTCGCAGTCCTTCCGACGGGCGTTATGGGAATACCGTTCCCCTTTACAATCTCGGCTCCCTTCGGGCCGTCCACGTCCAACACGATGAGGCCGGAGACCGCGCCCGTAGCAAGGCCGATGTTTGCGCCAGGACGGCGCTCCCACAGCTCACGGACCTTCTGCGCGTCAGCCGTGGCATCCTTAAAGCCGTTGGGCGTCGCTGGGTGTTTGGCGGGATTCTCACAGTTCACGTCGCCGCAGTCACATTCTCCGTCCGGTGTAGGGACATGAACTGGAAAGACCGGCCAGCCGCGTGCGGCGTAGAATAAGGCGAACTCCAGGTAGTTCATGCCTTGCCCTCGAAGAGGTTTCCCCGCGCCGGGTCCTCGATGGTCCAGAAACGAAGCGGCAAAACTACCTGCGGCTCGTAGCGCGGGTCATGGTGGGAGATGCCATGTCCGCTGAAGGCTGTCATGCTTGCCCGTAGTATCCGGCAGGACTCGCGCTCCAGCAACCTGACCTGAGTTGCTCCCTGGGCCTTTGCCCATTCGAGCTGTTCGACGGCAAGAGCATAACCATTGCCATATCTGTGAAACCGATTGCGTGTGGTGACATTCTTCTCCAGGCACCTGTCCTGCAAGCGGCCTGGAATCCGACGAGACATCTTTCCTGGTATACTTTCCCCTCGTTGGTACGGTATTCCCATATCGGCCTCCCACCCCGCGTTCCAGCGCGGGGTTTCTTTTTCTTAACGTCACCGCGTCTTAGCGCGCGCGCGCCGGACGCGCTCGACTTCTTCAGGGCTGTAGTAGTTCCAGCCGCTTGCGGCACGGGTTGGCTTGAGGATGCCCCGACGGGACCAGTCTGAGACTGTCCGGGCGCTGACTCCGAGAATGCGGGCGACTACGCTGACCGTGTAACCCATCACTACCTCCCGACGGTTAAATCCGTCAGAAGTAGTATAACCCGGGCCGGTTCAGTGGCGCGGGGGGTGGTTTCGCGCTATTTTTTCTATTTACCGCAGGGCGCGGTCGAGGACGACAAGAGGATTCTTTTCGGCTGCCAGCCTTCTGATTTCCGCGTCTTTTTTCTTGATGTGGTCAGGGCTGACTTCGGAGCCACGGAGCAGATTGGCGATTCGCGACACCAATTCCATCTGAGGGCCATTCGTCGTCGCACGAAAATATCCCGGCAGAATGGCGACAAGGCACGGCAGCTTGGGCTCCGGAAGCCGGCCCCGGAGTGGAAGTATTTTCTTGCTCTCAGCATTACTCGATATTTCCCGGCTCACGCGCTCAAGATTCCGGAGATAATCAGAAATTTTTTCTGTATGTTCTAGCAGGTGAAATGATTCTGCGTGGCGTTCGATTTCGCGCAAAAGCGGCACAAGCTCATCGAGCGTTGCTGCTGCCTTGGAAAGGTCGGCCAATTTATTCTTTTTGTCGAGCTTCTTCAGAGCCCTAAGCGCAGCAATAGCCGGGAGAGCCGGGCTCCAAGTCCCCGACCTGTATTCGGCGCAGAGGAAGTACAAAACATGGTCGTTGCATTGAAGGTTTTGCATTTCTGCCCGGATGTTTTCGAATTCAATGCTGAAGGTCGAGCCGTCCTGCAATGTTTCCCGGAGCGATTCAAATCCACGCTTGGTATGTTGTGGCAGGTCGGGGACTTGGAGCCAGAAATCGATTTTGTTGCGGGGAGTACCGGACTTGTCTTTTCGCCATAGGGCGCGCGCTCTCTTAAAGAGTCTGTGGTAACTGTCAAGAATGTCCTTGCTCCTCCGGTTCCCTTGGCTCACAGGCTGCCTTTATCCCCTTGAAATGAAATATATCACGGTTGTAAAGAGTGCAAGCACCACGAAGTCACGAATGGGGATTCCCTCTTCTGCGTTGGCTTCTGCGTCCATGTCTGCCGCGCAGAGCCCAGCAACTATGCATCCCAGAGCCGCGAAGCATGCGATTCTTCTTCCGACACCGTACCCCACCGCTCCTGATGCGAGGGCCATTACGATTGTGCGCCACTCCTTATCCAAAAATCTTACTCGTATCAAGGCTAGGAAGGGACCTGGCACGTTTAGACGGGAGGTCGAAACGCCGTAGATTTTGGCGAGGTCCCGGTCGAGCATGACGCGGTGACCGCGTATCAGGCGGATTTGCTGTTCGATGCGGTCGGCAGGCAGCAGGGCTTTCATGGATGTTTCGGGATTGTATCAAATGCGCTGCCGCAGAATGGACAACACGGCATTTCCAGATTTCGGCTCAGGGGCCATATCGGCAATCCCATCTCGCTAAACGCCAAGTCTGTGCAGGCTCCCGCTCGAACCTCGGCCCAGGTCTCGCAGCATACCGTTCCCGTTCCGGCACAGGCCGGACAAGTCCTACCGTCCTTGCGGCCCTTGCTCTTCTTGGTCATGGCGGGTCTCACTTGAGCCGGACCTGTCGCCGTTCGCCGGGCAATGGCCCCATCTTATCCAAGGGGCTCGCCTGACGGTGCTTTGTCAGCGCGTCGTCGTCGGTGAGGTTTACGTAGTTTCTCACCATGTCCAGGCTGAAATGGCCGAGGAGCTTTTGCAGGGACATGGCGTCTCCACCATTGCGAAGGAAGCTGATGGCAAAGAAGTGCCTCAGGGCATGAGGGCCTAGTCTTTCTGCCGCTATCCCAGCCGCCCTCGTCCACTTTTTCACGCGCTGTTGGAAGTTAACAGGCTGCATCCGCTCTCCGTAACGATTCACGAAGAGCCAGTCCGAGCCCTCAATGGTTCCCCTCTTGTGGAGCCAGGCCATGAGGACCTTCCTGGCCGTTTGGCCGAAGGCAACCCGTCTCTCCTTGCGTCCCTTCCCGAGAACGACGACTGAACCCGTGGCCCAATCAACGTCGGTGATCTTGAGGCTAACGACCTCCCCCGCCCTGAGCCCGGTGTCCGCAGCAAAGACGATGAGCGTGTAGTCCCTGAGCCCGAGAATGTCCCTGGTGTCTATTGCCTCAAGGAGCTGCGTGAACTGCTCAAGGGTGAAGGGCTTTACGAAGCGCCGCTCCCGTTGGGGCCGCTCGATGTTTGCCATCGGGTCCGTGACGATGAGTCCGTCCCGCACTAAGAGCCTATCCCAATAACCCATTTCGGCTGCAACTTCGGCTTTTGGCCTGCGACTGCGTCGCTCGTCGCTTACATAGCTTAAGCTATGCTCGCTCCTCGCTCCTTGTCTCGGCTGCAAAATCCGAAGTTTCGCCATGAAAGCGGTTATTGGGATAGGCTCTAAGAAGCGCCAGAAGGTTCTCAGGATGCGATAGACGCATTCCACGGTCACGGAACGGTTTCCACGAGCCTTGCAGGAATCAAGATAGCCGCGCAGATGGTTCACAGTGACCTGGGCGGGGGCAGTATCTCCTTTCTCGCCGAGCCACTTACGGAAGGTCCCCAGGTGCTTTGCGTAGAGCCCTTGGGTTTGCTCCGAGAGGTTCTTCGTCCTTCCCCTGAGTTGAAACAGCCTAAAGGCCGTCTCCCAGGTCAAGGCTTCCGGCTTGAGGCTTGTGAAGCTCAGTCCGCTCATAACTTCCTCCCTGAAGCGGACCGAGGCTCCTAATGTGAGAGGCCCTTTTCGGGCCTTTCTCACTTCAGCCTGACTTGACTTCGGTGGGGTATTCTCGACGAAAACTGGAGCGGGCGATGGGAATCGAACCCACGTCCGGAGCTTGGGAAGCTCCTATTCTACCATTGAACTACGCCCGCGGGAACGTGAGAGGGATTCATTTTAGCTCGAAGTCCGATGCCCTGTCAAATGCCCTTGCCAATCATGCCTCAAATAAGATATTTGTCTGCACGTCGCCCTTGGAGGCGACGAGTCTCGGACTTGAGGAGGTGTAGGATGGACACGCTGCAGTTTTTCTTGCGCTGGTTCCACGTGATCGCAGGGATCGTCTGGATCGGGCACCTCTACTTTTTCAACTTCGTGAACGTTCCTCTCCAGGGGGCTTTGGACGAGGCGGGCAAGAAGGCGGTGAACCCCAAGCTCATGCCCAGGGCCCTGTGGTGGTTCCGTTGGGGCGCGATGCTGACCTTCCTGACCGGGCTTCTGCTTTTTTCCCTGGTCTACATGCATGCCGCCGGGGCCTGGGGGCCCAATGCCCTCTTCAGCACCGAGGAGGGCCTGACAGACCGGGCCGCCTGGATCCTCTTCGGGATGCTCCTGGGCACGATCATGTGGTTCAACGTCTGGTTCATCATCTGGCCCGCCCAGAAGAGGCTCCTCTCGGGCCAGGTCCCTGCCGAGGAGATGGCGGCAGTGCGGCGCAGGGCTGCTCTGGCCTCGCGCGCCAACACCTATCTTTCCGGGCCCATGCTGGTGGGGATGCTGGGGGCAGGGCACATGAGCGGGGGCTTTGGCCTGGGCGCGCTTCTCGCCTGGTCCGCCCTGGCCCTCGTGGCCGTATGGCTGGCCATCTTCCACTCCGGGAGGGTCGGGACTTCGGTCTGAGGCTCTTAGCCCTTGACGAGCTTGAGGAACTCCTCTCTGGTCCGGCTGTCCTTCTGGAAGCAGCCCAGCATCGCGCTGGTGATCGTGGGGGAGAGGAGGCTCTTGGCCCCGCGCATCTCCATGCAGAGGTGCCTGGCCTCCAGGACCACCCCCACCCCCATCGGCTGAAGCTTCCTCTGCAGGGTCTCGGCGATCTGGCTGGTCATCCTCTCCTGGACCTGGAGGCGGCGCGCGAAGACGTCCACGAGCTTGGGGATCTTGGAGAGCCCGATCACCCTCCCGTCCGGGATGTAGGCCACGTGGGCCTTGCCGAAGAACGGCAGGACGTGATGCTCGCACAGGGAGTAGAAATTGATGTCCTTGACCAGGACCATCTCGTTGTAGTCGACAGGGAAGAGGGCTCCGTTGATCAGGGAGTCCACGTCCACCCGGTAGCCGGAGGTGAGCTCCCGCAGGGCCTTGGCCACTCGGGCCGGGGTCTTCTGGAGCCCATCCCGCCCCGGGTCCTCGCCCAGGGCCAGCAGGATCTGCCGGACCTGCTCGGCCATTGGATCTTTCAGGAGCTCCTCCAGGACCCCGGGGGCGCTCATAGGGAGGAGAGGTACTCCAGGAGGGTCCGCACCAGAGAGCCGGTCCCCCCCTCCGGGCAGTAGGCCGTGGGCTTGTCGTTCCAGGCCGTGCCCGCGATGTCGCAGTGGGCCCAGGGGCCCTCCACGAACTCCTCCAGGAAGAGGCCCCCTATGATGGTCCCCGCCTCCCCGCGGGCCTTCCCGATGTTCTGGAGGTCTGCGATCGGGCTCTTGAGATTCTCCTTGTAGTCGCGCACCAGGGGCAGCTCGCAGAGGGCCTCCCCGGCCTTCTGGGAAGCGGCCAGAATATCCCTGAGGAGGCCCTTGCTGTTGGTCATGACCCCCGTCACCCTGGAGCCCAGGGCCGTGACCACGGCCCCGGTGAGGGTCGCCAGGTCGATGGTCGCGTCGAGCTTCTGGCGGCCGGCGTAGACCAGGGCGTCGGCCAGGACCAGGCGCCCCTCGGCGTCGGTGTTCAGGATCTCGATGGTCTTTCCGTTCATGGCCCGGATCACGTCCCCGGGCTTGGTCGCGTCAGGCCCCGGCATGTTGTAGGTGAGGGCGCAGAAGCCCTGCACCTCGGCGCGGGGCTTGAGGCGCGGGAGGACCTTGAAGACCCCCAGGACCGAGGCGGCCCCGGCCATGTCCATTTTCATGGTCTCCATGGATTGGGGCGGCTTGAGGCTGAGGCCTCCGGAGTCGAAGGTGATCCCCTTGCCCACCAGGCCCACCCTCTTTCGGAGCCGGCCCTTGGGCCTGTAGACCAGGTGCAGGAAGGCGGGCTCCACGCTCGAGCCGCGGGCCACGCTCAGGAAGGCCCCCATGCCGAGCTCCTGGGCCTTGGCCCTGTCGATCGTGGTGACCGAGAGTTCCGGGGCCTTCAGGGAGATGGCGAGGTCGGCCAGGCTCTTCGGGGTCTTGTCCGAGGGCGCGCGGTTGACGAGATCCCGGACCAGGCAGACCGCCTCCGCGTGGAGGCAGGCCCGGGCCAGGGCCCTCTGGGCCGCGTTTTTCTCCGCGGTCGTCGCCGTGATGAAGCGGGCCGAGGCGAGCTTGGTCTCCTCGGGCTTGCGGTACTCGGAGAAGCGGTAGGAGGACAGGAGCAGCCCCTCGGCCGCGGCCTGAAGATGTCCCGGGGGAAGCACCGCGATCTCGCGGAAGCGGTCCTTGGCGTATTGGCCCAGGGAGCCGGCGGCCCGGCGCAGGGACTCGGCCGAGCAGTCCTTCTTCTTGCCCAGGCCCACGAGGACATAGCGGCGCGAGCTTCCCCTCTGCGAGAAGACCACGGGGCAGCACTCCCCTAGGCTTGCCTTGAAGCCTTCCCCCTTGGCCTGCTCCAGGAGTCCCCGCAGGCCGCCCAGGATCCTCGCCCCGGCCGGGCCGGCGTCCTCGAAGGCGAAGAGGCAGGCGGGCTCTTCTCCTTCCCGGAAGGCGGAGAGGGAGAGGGTGGAGACGGAGATCATGGAGCCTGTTTCCTGGCCTCGAGGAAGAGCTTCTCGTGGAGGAGGGAGGCCGCGCCCCCCCCGGCCAGGGGGCCGATCCAGTAGACGTACCAGTTGGCCCAGTGGCCGCTCAAGAGGCTGGGGCCGAAGGCCCGAGCCGGATTCATGGCGGCCCCGGTCAAGGGGCCGATCGCGAGGATGTCCAGGGTGATCGTGAGGCCGATCGCGATCGGGGCCGTGCCTGCAAAGCCCCTGGGGTCGATCGCGGTGGCGTAGATCGCGGAGACCAAAAAGAAGGTGGCCACGGCCTCCAGCAGGGTCCCGGCCTTGAATCCGATCCCGGAGAGGTCGCAGGACCCGAGGTAGGGAGCGGATCTCGCAAGCTCCGGGTGGTTGTGGAGGACGGCCTCCAGGAGCAGGGCCGCCAGGGCCGCTCCCAGGAGCTGGCAGGCCACGTAGAAGACCCCCTGGACGGCTCTTATGCGGCGGTTGAGGAACATGGCCGCGGTGACGGCGGGGTTGAAGTGGCCGCCGGAAGCCGCCCCGTAGGTGTAGGCCATGACCATGATGGCCAGGCCATGGGCCAGGGCGATGCCGACCAGGCCCACTTTCCCCCCGGTGAGCGCGTCCATGCAGATCGAGCCAGCCCCCGCGAAGATCAGGGCGAAGGTCCCGATCATTTCAGCGAGGTATGCTCTCAGGTTTCCTGTCATAAGGGTTTCTCTCCTAAGTATACACGGCAAGAAGTTCGGCAACTTCTTGCCGTGTAGGACCTTAAATGTCGTTGAACTCGGGGCGCAAAGCGCCCCGAGTTATTAAGGCCGTTGAACGACTCTT
>CAYLZQ010000078.1:0-7870 GCA_964388045.1 uncultured Elusimicrobia bacterium
TTGGGCCTTTCGAGCCGTCTCGGTGACCAGGGAGTTCGCCTCCTGGGCGGTCAGGAAATCCCCCAGGCCGCCTCTCCTGACAGGCCCGGGCGCGCCTGGTTCCCCGGGGCCCTCGGCCACTGTCACCCTGTTCCTGCCTGTTTCCTTGGATCTATTGCCCGCCTCGTCAGCCCTCTGGTTGGCCTCCCTGAAGACCTCCTGGGCCCTGAGGGGGGTGAGCTCGCCCTTGGGCCCGATCTCGGCCACTCCGATCGAGGCCGTGATCTCGCCCTTGAGGAAGCTCTCGTAGCGCGCGCTTTCCCTGAGGCTGTCCCACCTCGTGAGGAGCTTCTCCCTGCCTTCAGGGGAGAGACCCTTGAGCCTCTCCGCGATGGCGGCCTCGGCCTGGGCCCGGCTGATGGGCTTGGCCTTGAGTCCAGCCAGTTCCCCGACCTTGCCCTGGACACCGGCCCTGATCTTCTCGGCGATTGCGACCGCCTCCGCCCTCGAGGCATCCAGGAGCACCGCGAACTCCTCTCCTCCCATGCGCACCACTCGGCCCTTCTGGCCCACGGCCTCCTGGACCACCTCGCTCAAGGCCTTGATGACCATATCCCCGGCGTCACGCCCGCGCAGCTCGTTGACAAGCCCGAAGAAGTCGCCGTCAAGGGCTATCACGCTCTTGGCCGAGCGCATCTCCGAAACCAGGGACTCCTCGAGCCAGACCCTGTTCTTGGCTCCGCTCAGGGGATCGGTGAAGGCCGCTTCCTCCAAGAGCCTTCTCAGGGGTTCGTTCCCCCCGCTCGCATTCTCGGCGAGCTCTCTCCAGCTCCTTCTCTCAGGCGGGCTTTTCCGGACCGACCACTGCGCGGCGTGGGAACTGCTGGCTGGGACTTCCTTTCCTGCGGATCTTGCCTCTTCCAGGGCTTTCGAGAGCGGAGGCCCGCGGACCAGATTGGCCTCCGAGACCTCGTGCAGGCTCACCTTGGCCAGGGGAGCGTCCGGAAGCCTGATCCCTTTCTGGGCCAGTTCCGCCCTGATATGCTCCTCGACCGCGGCCTTGAGGCCCCCAGCGTCCTCAGCGCCAAAGCCCTTCTTCACGAGGAGGTAGAAATTCCCGCCCTCGCGCACCACCTCGATCTCAGGCCTCGCGTGGAGGACGCTGGCCAGGACCTCAATGGCGAAATCCCCGGCGGCATGGGCGCCCTGGGGCCCCGTGGCCTCGTTGATCACCTTCAAATTCAGGTCCAAATAGGCCACATCCCTGCCTTCCAAGGCCTCCCGGGCCGGCCTTTCAAGGGCATAGCGCATGTTCTTGAATTTGGTCTGGTAGTCCTCCCAAAGCCTGGCCTGGACCTCTTCGGCAAAAGCAGGCTCCCCGGACCGGCGGACCCTCTCGGCGAGCTTGTCCGCAGGAAGGGTCCTTGCGGCCTTTGAGACCAGCGCGGCTTCATGAGCCTTCTTGACCGAGAGCTGCTCCCTGTAGAGGGCTTCCAGCATCTCGCGCGTGGCTGGCTTGCCATCGACAGCGGCCTTCAAGATGGCTTCCAAGGCAGGCTGGGGCTTGCCCTCCCCGCCCAGGCGGGTTTCCCCTGCCTCCTGCGCTTTCTTGAGCGCTATCTGCTCCTTGTAAAGGGCCTCCAGCATCTCGCGCGTGGCAGGCTTGCCCTCAGCAGCGGCCTTCAGGAGCGTCTCGAGCGCGGGCCGGGGCCTGACCTCACCGCCCATCCCAAGCTCTCCCAAATCGCCGAATCCAGCCCTCTTGAGGCCTCCAGCCGGCCCCGCTTCAGGAGGCAACCCCTCGGTCTTCTGGGCAATCTCGCGCATGCCCCAGCCGCGGCCGAGCCCGCTCTTGATGGCCGCCTCTATGTTCTCAGGGCTCCTGCCGCTCTTCTGCCACTGCGCGATCCATTCCTGGGCCTCAATCGGGCTTGTCTTTGCCTCCACCACCTTCTGGTAGACCCGCTCCCAGCCGCGGGAGAGGACCACGGTCTGATCAAGCCTTTCGGGAACCCCTGGTCCGCGGGCGGCCAGCTCAGCCGGGAAAGCATCCGCGTAGTCAAGATGCCGGCCGCCCCCGGCATGGTATTTCTCCCCCGGCTTCATCGCCACCAGGGCGTCTTTCTGCATGGCGTCAAAAACGAAGCGCTCGCCTGAGCTGGTCTCGTAAACCGCCCATCCATGGCCCTGGCCGCGGACGTAGTAAACCTTGCCCGAGAGGTAGCCTTCCAGGATCAGCCGCTCCAGGACCGCCGCGCTCACAAGGCCCATGTGGCGGCAAGCTCCCTTTCCGGGCTCGATCGCGGCGTCCCCGATGTTGACCTCTTTGCCTTGATACTTTTGCGCCAGCTCTTTGGCATAATCAACGTCGCGGCTGACGTTTTTCCTGACCGCCTCGAAGATCTCGTGCAAGACCGTGCCTTTCTCAGCCCCCATCAAGCCGCCGGCGCGGCCCTTGATCTTTGCCGTCTCGAGAACCTTGTCGTAAAAATCGCCAAGAGCCTTGTCCCTGCCCCAGTCTATGATCAGTTTCTCCCGCTCTACGGCCCGCCCCTCGCTTTTCCCTCCCGCGATCCTATGGCCTCGCTCCGAGACCTCTCTTCCGACCTCGAAGCGCTCGGGCCTCAGGATCGTCCCACTGCGTGATTTGTCGGTGACCTCGATGGAATCTCCCTTGAATTCTATGCGCAGATGCTCGCGCGAGACCCTGTTGTCGGCGACCACGAAGTCCTTGCCCGGAAGGCGGCCGACCTCGACGCTTTCGCCCGCTTTGAAGACCCTGGACCGCCCTCCCGCCTCGACCTGAAACCTGCCGTCAGGCAGGCGGCTGACCTTCATCACGTTGGCCGAAGAAGCCAGCTCCAGCTCGACCGCCTTGCCTGCCTCGAGCGACATCCTCTGGCTCTCGCCTCGAGGCAGCTTAACGCTCCCTAGGCTTAGATCAATTCCCCGGGGTTTTGCGACGCCTTCAGCCGGCTTTGGCCTGCTCGACAATCCCGCCAGAACGTCCCGGCCGATCTCAGCCAGGCTTGACCCTTCTTTGCTCCGAGCCACTGCCTCCATGATGCGGCTTTGAGCCTCTTCCCGGCCAAAGTCCCTCAGCCTCGCCTGCTCGACCCACTTTCTGACCTCTGCCTCGGGCATGGCGATCTTCCTGGCCAAGGACTTGGCCAGGGAGTCCCCGGCTTTCGCGTCGAAAGGAGCCTCTGCAGCGGCCCTTTCCCTGTAGCCTTCCACGAAGGCTTGATCCGCCAGGGCCTCGGACACATCCCGCGCTATTCCCTTTGCATCCGTCTGCTTGCTTTTCGCCGCGGCCTCCATGATGAGGCCCTGGGCCTCCTCGCGGCCAAAGCCCCTCAGCCTCGCCTGCTCGACCCAGTTTCCGACCTCGGCCTCGGGCATGGCGATCTTCCTGGCCAGTGACTTGGCCAGGGATTTTCCGGCTTCCGCGTTGAAGGCAGCCTCGGGGACCGCCGGGCCGGGCCCAGCGATCCGGAGGGCTACGCCCGAGATGTCATCCGGCTTCCGATAATGCTGCTCCTTCGCGTTCTTGGGATTGGTGGCGATGCGCTCGGACTCGCCGGCCATGATTTCCATCAGCTCCGCCGGAGTCTTGGCCACGCGGGCTGCGGCCCTCATGCGGTGCATGCCCATGTTGTCAATGACGCCGTCTGAGACCGCGAAGGCCATGTCCCCCCGGCCGACCTCCGCTTCCCTGAAGTTCAGATCGGAGATGCGAAGCCCTCCTCCATCCAGCGCATTCCCCACTATGTTGCGCCTGGGATGGATCTCGTAGAGCGAAAGATCTACCGTCTTGCCTCCCAAGACCGCCTTCATCAGGGCGGCCGTGAAGGGGTCCGGACTGCCCTTGGCCAGGCTCTCGACGGCTCTGCGGACCTTCGGGCTCTGGATGTCGGAAGGCCCGATCCTGCCGCTTTTCTCCACCCTCTCCCCGAGGGCCGGGTCAGCCTTCCTGATCGCTTCGATCACGCTTGCCTGCATGCTGGCGGCAAACGACTCCTCGTGGCTTGCGATTTCGAGCCTGCCGTCCGCCCTGCGCACGTAGACCGCGCTGTCTCCCACGTTCGCTGTCACCAGGACCTCTTTGCCGGTCACAGGGTCCCGGGCTATGACCCCCACCGAGGCCGTGGTTCCCATGCCCTTGGTCTGGGGATTCGCCTTTGCGTGCTCGGCGATCCTTCTATCTGCCTCTTCCAGGGCCTTCCGGAGGACTTGCCTGGCCTTCTGGGGAGTGGGAGGATCGTTGGGATCCAGCTCTTTGCCCAGGACGTCGCTGAGGGCTTGCTTGGCGAGGCGGCTTGCCACCTCGCCGGCCGCATGGCCGCCCATCCCGTCAGCGACCATGAAGAATTTCTTTTCCAGGTTGAGGCCGACCGCGTCCTCATTGGCGCGGCCTGGGGCTTTCTTTGCGGATGTTCTGACAAAGGCGGCCTCCCCGTTGGAGGCCTTGACTTGCTCGGCCAGGGGCTTGTCTTCAGGCAGGAAATTATCGAGGATTCCGCCGCGCCTGACCGGACCGGGGCCGGCCTCAGGAGGAGCCCGAGGCGCCCCGGTCTCGTAGATCCCCGCACCTTCTCCTAAACGCGCTCCAGGCGCCTCCTCTGCAGCCAAAAGCTCCGGCGTCAACTCGCGGATTTCAGGGGGGGCCGGCTCGCCGGTCTCAATCATCCGGCGGCCTTCCCCTAAGGCCGGCCCCGCCTCGGCTCCCGGCGCAACGCCGGCCTCGCGGACTTTTGCCGTTTCAGCAGGCTTGGCCTCTAAAGAAGCCACGATCTCCTCAGCCTGGCGCATGGCCTCGGCCTGAAGCTCTTCCTTGAATCTGGACTTCTGCTCCGGGGTCATCCCTTCCCGCTCCGAGGCCCGCTCAGCCCACATCTTGCTGAAAAGGACCCCGGCCGCCATATCCTCCGGGCTCTTCCATTTCGAAGGATCGGTCGTGAGGCCGGCCGCGTCCATGAAGACCACGTCGCCCGCCTTGCGCTTGATGCCGCCTATCATCTGCTCCTCGACGAGGACCATGGGCTGGGGGGAGTCGCCGCCGCCAAGGCCCTTCTCCTTAAGCCTGAGGATCCCCTCGGCAGCCTGGCGCGCCGTCTCGCGCGTGATGAACCTGGCTGCGTCCGGGAAGTCCGCATCGATTCCCTTGATGCGCTCCATGGCCCAGGCCGGATTTCCCCCTACGTCAACCACCCCGAAGACCTCGGGGGCCATACCGGGAAGGAGCTCCTGCATCTTCTTCGCAAGCTCCACCTCGCGCTCAAAGTGGCCCGCCTTCCTCTTCCAGGCCCGCTGCACCTCCCCAACCTCGACGTCGGGGGTCGAATAGACCTTGACGGCCGCGTCCTTCCCGTTGACCTTCCCCTCGAAAACGGAGCCGCTGGCGCCCTCGCCGATCAGTTTCTCAAGCTGGGCCTTGGGAGCCCCGCGCTCTTCCAGAGATTTTTGCCATTTTTCAGGAGGATTGTTGAGACTCTCTCCCCGCCCTTCCCCGGCTTGTTTGAGGAGCTCCGCGTTGCGCGCCAGAGATTCGGCCTCCCCCATCAGGCCGCCTCTCTTGACGGCCTTCCCCTCCGGGGCCTTGGCGACGGCCTCCGCCGCGGGCTCGAGCATCCCCTCCCTGACCAGGTAGTTCTCGAGGAGCCTGAGGCCGTAGGCGTCCACGGTCATCCCGGCAGCCTTGGCCTCGGCCGCGATCTGCCTGGCAGTCTCCGGGTTTGAGGCCCCGCCCCAGTCTATGAGCTCGAAGTGGAGCTTGCCATTGGCTTTGTCGCGCCAGGCGAAGATGTTCTCAGGATTCTTGAGGTCCCCGTGCTCGATCCCGTTTTTGCCCAGGTGCTCGACGGCCTTTTGAAGGCCTTCCCACTCGGCCCGCGCGATCTTGCCCCCCAGGCTCTTGCCCGTCTTGTGGCCGAACTCGTAGTCCCTGAGAGAAGCCCCGCGGGCCTTCTCCATGACGATCACAGTCCCCCCGCTGGGGAGCTCCAGCCCCTCAGGGACAGCGCCCCGCCCCTCTCCCAGGAGCCTTGGGATGTGGACATTGTCAACCTCAGGCGGGAATTCGACTCCGGAAGCCCGCCTCATCATCTCGACCTCATGGGATCCGACCCTGCCCTTGCTGATGGCCTTTCTGCCTCCCGACTCGAGCTCCCAGATTCCTGCTTCCGAGTCAACGGCCTTCCCTATCTTGGCCTCTTTGCCCTTCCAGTGCTCCCCGGTGCCCTCAGCCCCCACGCCGCGCTTGACGGCCTCGGGGGCCGCCTCGCCCAGTCCTGCGGCCTTGCGAAGCTCCACTGGCGGCCCGGTTTCAGAGACGGCACCAGGCTCCAGCGACCTAGGCTCAGCCCCTTTTTCCCATTTTTCTATCGGCAGGCCCCTGTCTTTCTGGAAACCCTCAACCCATTCCTTGGCCTGCGCCTTAACCTGCGCAAGCCTCTCCGGGCTCGTGGCCTTCTCCGGGATCAGAGAAACGCCTCCTTTGGCTCCCACGAGTTTGGCGAATTCCTCGGCAGTGGCGCTGTGCCTTTCCCCGGTGTGGGAATCAAGCCATGAGACATAGTCCCTGCCGTCTACTCCCTTGAAGACCCTGTCTACAAACACCTGGTGGGCCTTGGATTCCGGCTCCCCTGCTTTATCAAGCATCGGCTTGCCG
Source organism: uncultured Elusimicrobia bacterium (assembly GCA_964388045.1). Lineage (GTDB taxonomy): Bacteria > Elusimicrobiota > Elusimicrobia > UBA1565 > UBA9628 > CAYLZQ01. The sequence continues at coordinate 6,650 of CAYLZQ010000078.1, forward strand.
TTCTCGCCGATCAAGGGCTTGCCTTCAGCGTCAACCATCTTCACAAAGAGTCCAACGGAAACGACTTGCCCCTCCATGACTTTTTTCACTATATCCCGCGCGGCCACTCCTTCGAAGTCCATCTTGTACTCCAAGGCCACCCTTTGCATCAAAGCGACAAGTTCGGTCTCCGAAAGCCCGCCTTTCTTGCCGAAATCAAGTCCCAGCTCCTTCTCCGCGATCTCCCGCAACTTATCGACGGTAACATCCCTGTAGCCTGCCGCCTCGAGTTGGGCTTTCAAAACATGCAGGCCGCAGGTGTTTTCCGCGAGTTTCTGCCTCCCGATATCAGCCGTCCCTTCAAATCCCCAGGATTCAGCCGCTTTAACCACGCGCGTGAAAGACCTGGAGTAAAGCCCCATGGTGGCTTCCGAAAATGCCTGTTGGGCTGCCTCGATTTTGCCCTTGGGGCTGCCGGCTTTCCCGATATTGGCCTTATGCTCAGACTCGGCCCGATCGTGGATGGAGGCCATTTCCTTCTCAAAATCCTTTAGCGCCTGCGCATCCCTCTCAGAGGCAAAATCAGCTCGCTTAGGAGGGGGGCCTTCAGCCACGGCTTCCCTGGCCCCCTCCACCCAAACCACCTGTCCGTCGGCAAAGTGCCGAGTGATCGGCTCGCCGCCGTCCAAGCTCGCTCTGACCGTCCCGTTTTTGACAGTCCCGTTTTCGTTAAATTCGGCATCTATGAATTCACGGGACAAAACGCTCCCATCTCCTCTCTTGTCCTCTGTCTTAAAAGTCCCCTCTATCTTGACCAGAGAGCCTTCCTTAAAATGCTTGGTATAGAGCTCTTGGCCATCCTGCGTGGCCCGCAGCTTGCCCTCCCTCATGTTTCCCTGGGCGTCCCGCTCACCCAAGTATTCTATGGCCATGCGCTTGCCATTCTCCACCCATTCATGCCTTATGACCTGACCTTCTTTGAAGTGCTGGGTAAACCCCGTTCCATCCTCATGGGTGAGCTTGACCGTGCCTTCCTTGATCTTACTCTCGGCATCAAATTTGACGTTGACGTATTCGGTCGTAACGCGCTTCCCATCCGCTCCGACTTCCTCGGTCTTGAACTTGACGACCTTGCCGTCCCGATATTCGCGCGTGATCGGAAGTTCGCCTTCCTCCGTGATCTTTATCTCTCCATTGACGATCCTGCCCTGTGCGTCGAAATCTGCGTTCTCGAATTCTTTT
>CAYLZQ010000079.1:0-7846 GCA_964388045.1 uncultured Elusimicrobia bacterium
CAGTGGTCTCTGGAGATGTCGACCGGTGATGGGGATTCCAGCCCCATGGCGCGAGCTTCTTTTTTCCGACATCCAGGAGGCCGTCCGGGAATCCCAGCAAAGGGCCTCGAGCTCTCTGGAAGAGCCTGGTCAAAAACAAATCCTTGAAGCCGAGGACGGAAGGAGCCTTTTCTCCGGCTTCCTGCGAGCGGCAGCTCTTGCTTCCGCCGCCTTCTTCGTGGCCGGCTTCTCGGCTTTTGCAGGGGCGGTCTCCCATATATTGGGAGGGATGCCCCTGGGCTCCGGGGACCGGCAAAACAGCCCGGGCAGGCCAGGCGATCCAGAGCCGGATCAAGAAGAAGGAAAAACGCCTCTTCACCTGCTCTCCTTCGACGAGCAGATGGAGGCTCTCTTCGAGAAATACGAGGTCCCAAGGGCTGACAGGGCCTACCGGAAGAAGCTGACCCAAGAGGCTCTCGATCGCGTCAAGTTGGACCTCGCCTTCTTCACCGGAAACCCGGACCTGCGGGTCAGCTTCGGCGAATGGTGGGTCACCCTTCAGCACTCGAGAGACCTCCTCATCAAGGAGATCACCGTCCCCCTGGAAGACATTTTCATCAGGGCCGCGGACCCTCTGGGAGTCGAGGAGGCCGTAGGAGCCGCTCTTCACGAGGTCGGGCACTACATGATCACCAGAGCGGATATCTCCTCGCCGCTCACCCAAAAGTACGCGCTCAGGGAGAGCCCCGCGGCCAACAACCTCCTCTATCAAGCCGTCGAAGACACCCGGATCAACACCTGGGCTCTTCTGACCGAACCAGGCCAGGCCCCCTACTTCGACGCGGCCTATGACGCAGAATGGCCCGAGAACCCGCAGGACAAGGAAGCCTTGAAGCGCTCCCGCCTTGAGATACTCTCCTCCTCCACCCTGGAAATCGAGGAGCCCGGCAAGGGAATGAAATTCTGGATCCCCCCGCATATCCAATATCTTGATTCCATCGTTCACTACTGGCGCCACAGGAAGGCCCCTCCATTCTTGACGGACAAAACGGCCCAGGAGGTCTTTGAGAAGACCAAGGAGTCCCTGGACAGGATCAGGGACATCCATCCCAAGCCTGCCGGAGGGGTCATCCTGGAGGCGGCCAAGCTGAGGGCTTCCATGGAGGCCCTCTCAGCCCTGGACCGCGAGATCTACCCGCTTTACGAGAAGCTCGTCAAGAAATCCGAGCAGGATCTGGAGAAGATGCTTCGACAAGGGGCCCGGGCTGGCCAGCCCGTGAGGCCCTCACGTACTTCCAGCATCGGGCCTCAGGACGGCCGCTACCGCGGCCAGCCCGGGCAGAAAGGCCAGGGACAGGGAAAAGGAGGAGGCCGATCAGACCCCTCAAGCCAGGGCAAAGAAAGCAAGGGCAAAAAGGGGGACCAGAAAGGCTCAAACCGCGGCGAGACCAGCGGCGGCGACCCGCAAGGAGACGGCCGGGAGGAAGGCGACCAGGCCAAGAAGATCTTGCGAGAGCTCGAGAAAGGGCTCTCTGAGCGCATGGAGGACACCGAGGGCCGCATCCGCGCGATCCAGAAGGCAAAGGGAGAGGAGGAGCCCAAGGAACCTGCAAAGGGGGACAAGGAGCCGGGAAAGGGGGAGGGCCATGACCCAGAGAACGGGGACTCCCAGGGATCGGGAGACGATCCCTATTCCTGGCTCAACAGGCGCAAGACCGCCCAAGACGAAGAAAAGCGCATGCAGGCCCTCACAACCACCTACGAGCGCTACAAGCTCAGGGCCAGGGAGCTGGGCTTGATCGACAAGGTGGACGGGATCATCAAGCGGGTTCTTCTGCCGAGCACTCACTCGCGCCTCAGCCGCCTCCACTACGAGGACGGCGACGAGCCGGACATGGAGAAGTACCAGGATGACGCGGCCCAGGGAAGGCTCGACACCCCGATCATGCAGAGGTGGAACCGGAAGATCCGCAGGAAGGCCGCGATCTCCCTGGTCCTGGACATCTCGGGGAGCATGGGAGACCTGACCCCGGAGATGACGAGCGCCCTCGACTACGCCCTTCTCGGGATCGTGGCCTGGGTCGAGGTCTGCCAGAAAAACAGCCTGGAGTTCGAGATCATCCTCTTCGACGAAAAACAGCACGTGGTCCATCCCTTCACGACAATGGTCAACAAAGGGTCCAAGGAAAAACTGATCCGAGGCATCCTGGCGCTCCAGGGAGGCATGACAGCCATCGGCGAGGCCTATCAGATGGCCCTGGAGCACGTGGTCAAGCGGCCGGCGAGCCACCGCTTCGTGATCGTGGCCACTGACGAGGGGCACAATACGGGCAAGCCCCCTCAGGACTGGCGCGGGCAGGCGAAGAAGAAGAAGGTCGTGACGATCGCCCTGGTGATCGAGGGGAATACGGCGGACCATAAAAAGCACTTCGACTACGCGGTGCGGGTGGAAAAGCCAGAGGACTTCCCGAAAGACCTCTTGAAGGTCCTTAAAGAGGCCATCCGGGCCGTCATGGGACGCTTCGCCGTTCCCCTGATGGCCCTCGTGGCCTTCGGGCTTTCCATGGCGGCCAAGGCGGCGGGGGCTTTCGGCGGTCTCCCGCTCGGCCGCTCCGAAACGCCCAGCCGGGAGTCTGCGCCGCCGGCCCAAGATCCCGGCATCTGGCAGGTCCTGGAGAAGGGCCTCTTCAAGGTTCTGGGCGCCCAGGGCCTGCAGAGCCGCGCCGAGGCCTGGAGAAACGAGACGGCAAGAATCCTCCGCAACGACCCTGCGACTCCCGGCGGGACCGCGCTTTTAAAATCATTCGCCAAGGTCCATGCCCTGACCCCAGCCCAATTCGAGATCCTCTCGCGCCTTCCCGACAACAAAGCCGGACGGGTCAATGGAATTCCAAGGACTTATGTCCGCAAGGTGGCGAGGATCGGAGGCGTCCTTTACGCGGCCACTGACAGGGGGCTTTATGCGAAAGGCCCGGAAAGCTCGGAAAGCCCGGAAAGATGGAGCAAAATCCGCGGGCCAAAGGAAATCCGGGACATCGCTCAATACCAAGGCAGGCTCTACGCGGGCACGGATCACGGCCTGTACGCGCAAGAGGGCCGGACCTGGAAGCTGGTGGAGGGATTCGGAGAAATCAAGCGCCTCATGCCGATCGCAAATGAGCTCTACGTCGGCATGAGCTGGGGGCTCTCCAAGCTCTCAGGAGAAAAACCGGAGCTGGAAGGGAAATACATCAGAGACCTGGCTGAGCTGGGCGGCCTGGTCTATGCAGGCGGCAACGAAGGACTCTATGTGCTGGGGCCCAGGCCGCGCCGCATCCTGTCCCATAACGTCGGCTCCCTCGCTCGGATCGGGGATAAAATCGTCGCAGCCACCAAGAAAGGCATCTACTTTATCAAGGGAGAAGAGAAAATCAAGGCGAGCTTGCCAGAGAAGGGGGAAGAAGTCCGCCATGTCGTCGAGATAGGGGAAGCCCTCTACGCGGGCGGCTCCGATGGAGTCTACAGGAAAAGGGAGAAGGGCTGGGAGCAGCCGCCCTGGTATCAGGAAGGGTCCTTCTGGACTGTAGGCTTATACGGAACCGAGGGGGTCTACCATCTCTTTCAAGACTCAGACGGGACAGTTTACATTTCCACGCACAGGGGCCTGGATTCTGCTTGGTCTTGGGAGGGCGCTGGCAAGCTGGTGGAGGAGGATCTCCATGGACTGAGCCAGGAGGCCTCCCGGCGGGAAGGGGAAGATCGCGCGAGCGTTGAAAGCCAAGTCAACGCTCCAGCCGGCGGGAAGGTGCTTGAAGCCGAGGACGGCCGCAGCCTCCTCTCAGGGCTTGTCCGCCGCGCGCCCCCGCGCTGACCCCGTCCGTCTCTCCGCCGGTCCTTGGTCCTAGCCCGCGGTAGGTCCATTTTCGCCAGGCCCATAGGTCCACGGACCCCTGCGAGAGCGCCGGTCTCGCCCCATCCTTAAGCCGTGACGAAACCAGGTCGTTCGGCAAAGGCCAGCCGACGCTCCCTGAGCGCCGGCCTGAGCGCCCTCCTCGCCGTCCTGCCCCTTGCCACCGAGGCCGCGGCGTCCTCCTCCCATCAAGCCTCCCGGGACGTCGGCCGAGCCCTAGTCCCGGCCCAAGCCCTCGCGTTGAAGCAGGCCAACACTTTGAGGGGCTTCACCGGCCTCGAGGCTCTGACGCCGGTGCAGTTCCTGGAAATCGAGGCCGCTCATCCTAAGGGGCTGGACGCCGCCAAGGTTCACGCGGCGGAGCGACTCCTCGCCTGGCTCTCCGATCCCGGGCGGGAGGAGACGATCCAGCGCGCCCTGGGAGGGGGCGGCTCCGCGGAGCTGCTCCGCCGCGCCAAGTGGCTCGCGGGCTCGGCGCTGGGGGGCTATTTGGAAGGCCAGCGCCGCGCGCTGGCGGAAGCAGTCGAGCGCGTCGCCCCTTCTCCCCCGCCCGCGGCGCTGGGGGGGCTAGAGGAGTCCCTGCGTCGGGCCCTGGAGGCCTCGGGTCTCGGCGGAGCGGAGGGGGCCAAGCAGGCGCTTGACGGCTTCTACGACCGGGCGGCCCAGGAGGCTGAGACGCCGGCCCAGCCGGTCGCCGCTCCGGCGGAGCCGACCGTCCCGCGCCCGGCCCTCGCTCCCGCCGCGCCCCGGGCCCCGGCCTCCACGCCCTTCGAGCCGAAGACGGCAAAGGCTCCCTCGGGCCCGCGCCCGGAGCGCGGGTCCCGCCTCAGCTTCTCCCCCGGCGCCCGCTGGGCGCTTGGGCTCGGCCTGGCCGTGGCAGCGGCCGTGGGCTGGTTCGCGTTCAACTGGGTCGAGAGGCAGAACTTCTGGAAGAACTCCAAGAGCGCGGCTGAGGCCGTCCGCATCGACGAGGCGAGCCTGGCCCGGGACGCCGAGGAACTCTACGCCATGGCCCAGGAGGCCGAGGCCAGGCACGGGCGCACGCGAGAGGCGCTCGAGTCGGCGCGCTCCCGGGGAGACAAGAGGGTCAAGAACGCCACCCGCGACACCGTCACTCAGGCCGAGGCCTACGCCGAATTCGACCGCCTGGTGGTCGCCCGGGCCCAGCTCAACCACAACGCCGTCTCGGAAGACGAGGCCAAACGGATCGGCCGGAGCGCTCCCGCGGCCTGGACGGCCCTCCTTGAGGAGGCCGAGGAGGACGCGGCCCAGCGCGGGTTCGAGGGCCGGGTCTCGCTCCTGCTCGAGGCCTTGCGCCAGGAGATCATCCACGAGCGGGGCGAGGAGCGGCGTCTCGGCGGCTACATCGAGGCCTTCGGGGAGCGTCTCCAACTCGTCTTCCCGGGCGCCCTGGGGGAGCAGCATAGGAAGGCCGCCGCTGAGCTCGAGGAGTTCCGGCGGCAGGAAGGCGACCGGGAGGAGATCTTGATCGCCCCGGCGGAGGCCCGCCAGCGCGAGCGCACCCGCGCCCGCCTCGGCCGCGACGACGCGGAATTCCGCTCCCATCAGCAGCGCCTGCGCATCCTGGGGGATCGGCGCCAGGCCCTCTCGCCCCTCCTCCAGGCCTCCGAGGCCTACTCCCGGGCCCTGCAGGAGATCGCGGACAAGCACGAGGAGTACGAGGACCAGATGCGCAAGGCCCGCGCCAACACCAGCGTCGCCGTGCGCAAGAGCCGCACCCGCTACACCACGCGCAACGGTAAGCGCGTGAGGAGGACGGAATACTACACGGTGTATGAAGACCACAGCGGCCCCTACAAGCGCCGCGCCTGGGATGCGCAGGGGCGGGCGGAGGAGCTGATCCGAACCCTGCCTGGAATGCGCGGCGTCCTCCTGGCGGCCCTGGAGCCCGCCCGGCTAGACCCCGGCCTCATCGAGGAGGGGGTCGCCTCCTGGCTTCCGCGGGCGGACTTGGCCCCCGAGGCGGACGGCATCCCGCGCCTTCCCTCCCTGCCCGAGTCCCTGGCCGACGAGGCCCAGGCTCGGGCCGCGGCCGGGGCCTACGCCCCGGCCCGCGCGGCCGTCAACCGCGCCGACGGCAAGCTCCACGGCCGCGCCTACGAAGAGGAAAACTGGCTCGCTGAGCGCGTGGAGCGCGAGCTCCGCGAGCAGACGGAGCGCGCCCGACGCGAGCCGGAGCGCCGCTAGCCCTGCGCCGCCGCATCGGGGCGATATGCATATAGCCCCACTGGTCAATTCCGTCAAGCCCTCAACCCCGTGAACAAGGAGCGCGCATCGCGAACTGACCTGCCGCTGGCGCCTCAGACGTGACGCGCTCCGGTAATCCAGAGACTGTTAGTCTTGAGCCATGCCTCCAGCGGGGAATATTGGAATCGCTTGGCATAGACGGTGAGCTTGGTCTTATCCAAATCCCATGCCCGTCCCCGTTTATGTGGCAACTGAAGGGGTGATCGCGGCGTCAGCGCTAAATAGATCAGATCCAGGAATGCCTTCTCACGTTCTGCTACATGATAATGCCCCGCTCCCGTCTGGCGAACTTCGAATCCCCAAATCAGATGCTCGGCTAGATGATGAAACCTGAATTCAGCAATGGGGGTGGGATACTTTCTAGGCATCGTAGCGGTCACAGCGTAAATCGCATGGGGAATCTCTTCAACAACCCCATAATCGGCGAGGGCGCTGTAAAGGGAAACGTAGGCCGGCCAGGGAGCCCTAAGAAATGGCACCGCTTCGTACGGATTTAAATCCGAGATCAGTTTGTTCACCCAGACACCACGTTTGATCCGAACGATTAGATTTTGAGATGCCAATCGCAGCAAAGCCGTCGTAGCAGCCGGGCCTGCCAGACCACTTAGCGTGATGAAATCTCCAGTCGTGAAGACCCTAAGATCGTGGTGTTGAAATAGACGGATGATTTCTGTCGAGGTCATTTGATCATCCCAAGCAGCGTCTTTGCGACTTCATCCCGCTGCCTATCGAATACAGAGGGATCTCTGTAAAGATCCATTAGCTCCACAGTCAAGTACGGCAAGACTTGCTCTTTGAACTCTTCGAATGAGAAGGCCATAACTTTCTCAGCTGCTGCCTCTGGTATCCCAGGCTCAAGAAGTGGACGCACCTCTTCCGGTTTGCTTCCTATCGTGGAAAATAAATGATGTAGATCGAATAAGTCGCGCAGAGCGTTTCTCGCTGGGGCTGCGAGAGCTACGATCTTTTGGGCAGACATGAATGCTGCGTCGTAGAATTGGGCCGCGAAAGGGCTCATTCTATAGTGCTTAAGCAATTGAGCATCAGGGACGCCTGTCGAATATTGAATTCGATCTCGCCGGCGACTGAACTCAACCCTCATCGGTAATGATTCGTTTCCGCTCATTCGGAGCATTACCTTCCAACGCTGAGTTGTCTCAGTTTGCTTCGGCTTCGTTGCTGTAATCCCAGTGACTCCCGCCGGCATTAGAGTCGCAAGCATCGCTCTGCCATCGATTACCGAATCGACGGCATTTCGTAGGGTCTCGGCTCGCACTTGTGAAACGATATCTAAATCCATGTCCTCGGATAACCGGGGGGAACGATGAAAAAAACGCAAACAGATTCCGCCTTTTACTGCGTAGGAACGGCCCGATAGACGAGTGCCAAGATGGCGTAGCAGCGCCAAATGGAAGAGTTCCCGCAGTTCAAATGATTTAGTTGCCATAAGTTGCCTAAGACAGTCTTAGGCTGCTGCTAATCTATATAACAGGTAATTAGCATTTGTGTCAAGTACCTACTATTTGACTTGTTGGGCAACTGTTCCGGGCTCCTTGCCCAAAATGCTCAAGGACCTGCGCTTGGAGTTGCGCCACCCTTTGGATTGAGGTCACTCCGCCAGAAGCAGCGGGGCGCGGGGGGGCGGGAGCTCGGAGGGCAGGGAGTCGAAATCGTCCTCGATCATGCGCCTAATCAAGGCCAGATCCATGA
>CAYLZQ010000080.1:0-7838 GCA_964388045.1 uncultured Elusimicrobia bacterium
CTTCACAGCGGCCTTCCAGAGCCTCTCTGGGCTCGTCTCGGCCTCCACAGACTCCCCCGTGGCCTCCCCCCTGGACGTCAGCGGCGCCAGCTTCGCGGGCTGGAGCGGGACCATGCGTTTCGTCGTGGACCGGGTGGACCTGAGCGGGGAGCTCCTCAGCGTGAACATCGCGACCGTCATTGTCCGGGGCATGATGTTCGGGGACCTGGAGCGCTACAACCCCCAGGCCAACCAGTGGTCCTTCGCCTCCCAGGGCGCCGGCCGGCCCCCCAGGTTCGGGCACACGGCGACCCTCTCCCCCAACGGGGACATCCGCCTCCTGGGAGGCCTCATCTGCACCCCGACCTTCGCCGACGTCTCCTGCCCCTCCCGGGTGGCCAACGCCTCCCTCACGATCCCCACGCGCCTGGGTCAGTGGGCCCCGACCAGCCTCATGCCTGTCGCCCGCGGCAACCACACCAGCACTCTCCTCCCCAACGGCAAGATCCTCCTGGCCGGAGGGAGCAACGGCCCCAGCGTGCTCACAAACGCCCACCTCTTCGACCCCGTCGCCAAGGCCTACTCCCAGACGGGAGCCATGCGGGAGGCGCGGGACCTCCACACCGCCACCCTGCTTCCCAACGGCAGGGTCCTGGTCGCCGGGGGCTTCACAAGCAACGCCGCGAGCACGGGGGCGAGCAGCGGCTCAGAGCTCTACTTCCCGGAGACCGGGGTCTGGCTCCAGGCGCGGTCCATGGCCTCGGCCCGCGACAACCACTCGGCGGTCCTGATGGCGGACGGAAACGTCCTGGTGGCCGGGGGCTACAACGGGGGCTACCTCAGCTCCGCCGAGGTCTATGTGACGACCTCCGGGGTCTGGAGGAGCATCGCCCCCATGAACCTCCCGCGGGCCCTGCACGCGGCCAGCCTTCTCAGGGACGGGCGCATCCTAGTGACGGGGGGAGTCAACGCGACAGGGGTCCTGGGCCGAAACGAGATCTACAACCCTGCCACGGACTCCTGGACCCTGGTCAAGTGCTTCAACAACGCGGCGGACCCATGCGCGGGCAACGCGACCAAGGCCCATTCCCACCGGGCCACCCTCCTCCCGGACGGCCGTGTCCTGGTCACCGGGGGAAACGACGGCTTCGGGGAGGTGGATTACTCCCTAGCCTACGACCCGGCGGCCGACTCCTGGACCAACACGGCGGTCCTGGGCAACGCCTTGAACGTCCCCCGCTTCAACCATACGGCGAGCCTCCTCCCCAACGGGGCAGTGCTCGTGGCGGGGGGGGCGCAGAAGTTCGGCAACTCACTCTCCTCCGTGGAGACCTTCAGCGCAGCCTCCTCCTCCTGGCAGATCACGGGCGGGCTCAACGGCCCCAGGGCCTTCCACACCACGGTCCTGGCCCCCAACGGCAGTCTCTTCGCGGCCGGCGGCGCCAACAGCGCGGCCTTCCTGAACACCACGGAGACCATCTACTTCGCGGCAGTCCCGGACTCCCTGAGCGTCGGCGCCCCTCCCAGCGCCCGCCAGTCCTCGGTCACGGCGGTGGACCTCTCGCCCTTCGACAGGGGAAGCTTCGTGAGCGTGACAGGCCAGAGGTTCCAGGGAGTCAGCGAGGCCAGCGGGGGAGGGGCCGCTGGAGCCAACTCCTCCCATTTCCACCCGCGCCTGCTCCTCCAGGCCGCCGAGGGCTCCGGTGGGGGCGCCTCCCAGGGAAACGGAGGCTTCCTCATCGATCTCTCCACGAGAATCTACGCCAACGCGGCCAACGCCTGGAGCCTGACCAACTCCTCGATCACGGTGGAGATGCCGCCAGCCGCCTCCAGCCTCCTGCTTCCCTACGGCTTCTACCACCTGCGCGCGGGCGCCAACGCCCAGTACTCGGATAGCCTCCTGGTCCAGGCAGGCCCCCCCAAGCCAAGCCTCGCCCCAGGGCCGGTGACCCCCACCCTGGCCACGATCACCTCCGCCACCATCGTCTGGAATTGGAGCAACCTGAGCGGCCTGACCCCCCTGGACGGCTACGAGGTCTTCTCCGCGACCAGCGGCATCTTCATCACCACCATCCCGGCCGCCACCCCCAGCTTCACCCAAACCGGGCTTGCCCCCAACACCACGGCCCAGGTCATGGTGGCGGCCTACACCCTGAGCGGGGACGGGCCCTTGAGCTTCTCGGCCACCTTCTACACCCTCTCCACCGCGCCGGTGAGCGTCGCGCTCTCCTCGGCGAGCTTCAACAGCCTTAGGCTTTCCTGGGGCGTAAACGGCAACTCCCAGGGCACGGTCTACGAGGTCTCAAGCTCAACGGACGGTTTCGCGACCTCCTTCTCGACCCCGGTGCCGACCCTGCTCAATCTGACCACGGACAACGCCACCATCGACTTCCTCCAGTCGAACACCACCTACTTCTTCCGGGTGAGGGCCTTCAACGGGGCCGGGATCGCCTCCAACTTCAGCGTGATCGTCTCAACGAGGACCCGCGCCCCTGTCCTGAGCCTGGCGGGAACGGCCCTGGAAACGACCACGATCCAATGGAGCTGGGTGGATCCAGGAGGGGTCAATTTCTACAAGGTCTATAACGCCACCACAGGGGCGGTGATCGCGACACCTAACTCCAACCTCTTCCTGGACGTGGGCCTTGCCACCAACACGGCGCGGGCCGTCCTCGTGAGCGCCGTGAGCCCCTCCGGGGAGGGGCCCCTCTCCGCCTCGGCCACTGTCTTCACCCTGGCCGCGGTCCCTGCCCTGACAGACCCCCCTATCCTGGACCTCTCCACTGGCAGCCTCAGGGCCCAATGGCTGGCCAACGGCAATCCCCTGGGGACCACCTACGAGCTCTTCGTCAGCTCGGGCTCGGCCCTTGTCAGCACGGTCACGACCACCGGATTTAGCGCCGGGGCAGGAGATCTCTCGCCCCCTGCCGGGCTCTTCCAGGTCCAGGTCAGGGCCTTGAACGAGGACGAGATCCCCTCGGCCTTTCTCAACCTCGGCAGCACGGCGACCCTGGCGAACACCCCGAGCGGACTCCAGGTCCTGGGGACAAGCCCCTCCGCAATCTCGGTGGCCTGGAGCGCCAACGGGAACTCCCCCTTGGCCGTCTACCAGGTGACCACCTCCACTGACAACTTCCAGACCAGCGTCTCGACCTCCCTCTCCTTCGCCGCGAACTCCAACCAGACCTCCCTGATCGTCACCGGCCTGCCCACCTCGACCACCTTCTCGATCAGGGTCCAGGCCAGGAACACCAGCGGCCAGACCACCAACTTCTCCAACATAGTGACCACGATCACGATCAGCGGGGGGGCTCCCCTGGGCTCCCTGGGGGGCACTATCCTGGAGGACAGGGAATCCGAGATCACCGGAACACTTGGCAACGGGCGCTTCGTCAGGCTCAGGGTCCCTGGCCTGAGCTTTTCCTCGGACCTCTTCGTGATCATCTCCTCCTTCACGATCCCGCCCTCCCCCTGCCCCGGGGGAATCCCCATCGGGGTCAGGATCATCCCCGCCCCCCAGCTCCAGCCTGTCCTGCCACTGGAGCTCACCTTCTCCTACACGGACGCGGAGCTGGGAGCCGTGCCCCCGGCGCAGGTGGCCCTCATGAGGGTGGACGCAAGCGGCCGCTGCGTGCCCTTGAAGACCACCATAGACACGACGGCAAAGCAGATCACGGCCCAGCTCACCCACCTCTCCCAGTTCCAGGTCGCCCAGGTCTCCCCGGCCGCGAGCGCTGAGACCGCCCTGCTCTTCCCCAACCCCTTCCTGGCCAGCCAGAGGCCCATCCTCACCCTTTCCCAGGTCCCGGCCCTCTCCCGAGTGCGCATCTTCACCCTCCGGGGGGAGCTCGTCTTCGAGGACCACGCCAACGCCTCGGGGCTCCTCACCTGGAACGGCCGCAACCGCGCTGGCCGCCGGGTGGCCAGCGGGATCTACCTGGTGGTCGTGGAGGCCGAAGGCTCGAAGAAAATCCTCAAGCTGGCGGTGCTGCGGTGATCGGCGCTCTCTCCCTGCTCTTTCTGGCCTCCTGGGCCTGGGCCCAGGAGGACCAGCCCAGCGGGGCGGGGCGGGGAGGCCTGAGCGATTTCTCGGACAAGGCCGTGGGCACGGCGGGCTCGGACTTTCTCCTCATGGACCTGGGGGCCAGAGGGATCGCCATGGGGGGGGCTTTCTCGGCCGTGACCAACGACGCCTCCTCGGTCTACTGGAATCCCGCGGGCCTGGCCCGGGTCTCCCGCTTCTCGGCCACCTTCATGTACTCCCGCCACGTGGAGGATATCAGCAGCCACGCGGCCTCGCTCGCCCAGAGGGTGAGCGACACCTCGGTCCTCGCAGCGGGCCTGCGCTACCGGGACATAGGCTCCATCGACCATACAGACGACGCCGGCAACACCCTGGGGACATTCCATCCGCGGGACTACGTGGCGGAGCTCTCCTGGGGCCAGTCCGTTTTCGACCTCTCGGACAGCGAGGTGGAGGTGAACCTCGGGGCCACCGCCCGCTGGCTCCACTCCGACTACCTCCTCCAGGCGGACGCCTTCGCCACCGACTTCGGGCTCCAATCCCGCTTCTACGGCTGGCGCTTCCCCTATACCCTCGCCTTCGTGGCCCAGAACATGGGCAAGGGGCAGAAATTCGACCAGGTCCGGGACAGCCTTCCCTTCCGGGCCAGGCTGGGCGCGGCTCTCTCCCCCAGCCCCTCCCTCACCCTGGCCTTGGACGCCATCCTCCCGATCAACAACCGCCCCCACGGGGCCCTGGGAGTGGAATACTCCCTGCCCCTGGAAAGGCGCATGAAGGGAGCTGTCCGAGGGGGATTCAACAGCCTCACGGTGACGAGCCTTGGGCTGGCCACGGGATTCAGCGCGGGCCTGGGCCTGGCTGTCGGGGACCTCTCCTTCGACTACGCCTTCGTCCCCTTCGGGGTCCTGGGCAGCGCCCTCCACCGCTTCTCGATCAGCTTCAACCTGCCGGCCAAGCTCTCCCAGAGGTACAAGCTCAGATGAGACCCAACGAGGAGTCCCCGCCCCCGGCCCCGCCCGGCTCCATTCCCCCCATGCCCCCTCCCCCGGAGATGCTCGCCGGGGAGGAGGGCCGCAGCCTCCCGGGCTTCCTGGAGAAGCGCCTGGAGTCCCTCGAGAGGGAGCTTGCCGCGGAGCGGGAACGGGCCCAAAGCGCCCAGGCCCTGTTCAGGCAGCAGGAGGCCTTGCGCGGGGAGGTGGAATCAGCCCTGAAGGGCTTGAGCGAGCAGCTCAGGCGGGAGAAAGCCGAGCGCGAGAGCGCGGAGGAAAAAACCAGGGCCCATGGCCGCATCGAGGCCCTGGAGAAACGCTTGGACGATATGCACTCGGCCTGGGCCTCCCTGCTCAAGGAGACCATAGCCCAGAGGCAGGCCGGGGAGACCGCAGCCGCGGCCTCCAGCGCCCGGGACCAGGAAAGGCAGGAGGAGATTCTCCAGGGCCTGGAAAGGGCCCTTGAGAGGCTGGCCCCTCCCCAGGCCAAGGACGAGGTCATCGCGGCCCTTGAGGGGGAGAAGGAGGACCTCCTCAAGGCACTGAGGGCCCGAGTGGACTCCCTCAGGCGCTACGCGCAAGAGAGGAAGCAGGTCGAGCAGACCATGGGGCAAAGCCTCATGGACGCCAACCGCGAGATCGACCAGGAGAGGCAGAAGGCCCGCCTGCTCGAGGCCAGGATCCCGGAGCTGGAGCTGGAAGCGGCCAGGCTCAAGGACAGGCTGGCCGCGGCCGAGAGGCTCTCCGTTGACAAGGACGAGCGCCTCTTGCGCCTCTCCGCGGAGAGGGAGGAGCTCGCCAGGGCCCTTGCGGCAGAGGGGGAGAAAGCCCGGGAGCAGATCGCCCAGCGCAGCCAGTCGGACCAGGAGTGGAGCCGCAGGGTCTCGGAGCTCCAGGAGCTCCTCTCCCAGGAGCGCCAGGCCCGCCTCAGCGAGGCCGAGGCCCTCTCGGAGCTGCGTTCCCGGATGGCGACCTTAAGCGAGCATCTGGCCAAGGCCCTCCAGGAGAAGCAGGCCGCTGAGGCCGGGTCCTCCTCCTGGTCCCAGGAGCGGGAGCGGCTCCTTTCCTCGATCCGGGAAAAAGACGAGATGATCTCCATGCTCACAGCCACCTTCCAGAAGCTGATGAAGCCGGGCTCCTAGGAAGACTGGCCGCGACAGCGCGGGATTCCAGGAGGCTAGACGCTATGAGGATTTCCTCAGCTGCGTCTG
Source organism: uncultured Elusimicrobia bacterium (assembly GCA_964388045.1). Taxonomy (GTDB): domain Bacteria; phylum Elusimicrobiota; class Elusimicrobia; order UBA1565; family UBA9628; genus CAYLZQ01. Next base: position 6,204 of record CAYLZQ010000080.1, read on the forward strand.
TGCCGGGCCTTCCCAGGCCTGGCCTGGCGAGACTTTTCCACCGACTGTCGTTAACGACAGTCGCCCCGGCTCCTTATCGAAGAAAACCAATGGCGAACTCATTGCCGCGTGTACTAGAATATTCCAATGAAAGCCGTCCTCCTGGAGCGCTTCGGGGGGCCGGAGGGCCTCAAGGCCACGGAGCTCCCGGATCCCCAGCCCGGCCCCGGTGAGGCCCTCGTGCGCGTGCGCGCCTGCGCCCTGAACCACCTTGACCTCTGGGTCAGGGAGGGCATCCCCGCCTACAAGATCTCCCTGCCGCACATCCTGGGCTGCGACGTCTCAGGAGAGGTCGCGGCCCTGGGTGCAGGAGTGAAGTCGCTGAGGGCTGGACAGAGGGTGGCTGTCTCGCCCGGGCGCTCCTGTCTCTCCTGCGAGTCCTGCCTGGCGGGCCTGGACAACCAGTGCCGGGGCTACGGGATCATCGGGGCCCAGGGGGGACCGGGGGGCTACGCCGAGTACCTCAGGGCCCCGGAAGGCTATCTCCTCCCGATCCCGGAGGACTTGAGCTTCGAGGAGGCGGCGGCCTTCCCCCTGACCTTCCTGACCGCCTGGCACATGCTCATCACCCTGGGCCGCTGCGGCCCGGGCCAGAACGTTCTGGTCATGGGCGCCGGCAGCGGGGTCGGGGTGGCGGCCATCCAGATCGGGAGGCTCGCGGGAGCCAGGGTGATCGCTGTATCGAGCTCCCGGGAAAAGCTCGAGAGGGCCGAGGCCCTGGGCGCGCAGGCCGCGATCCTCCATCCCCCTGAGGACGTAGTCAAGCAGACGATGAGGCTGACGGGAGGGGAGATGGCGGACATAGCCTTCGAGCACGTGGGGCCCGTCGCCTTCGAGGCGGCCTTGAAGAGCCTTAAGTCCGGGGGACGCCTGGTCACCTGCGGGGCGACCACAGGCCCCACGGTCAGCCTGGACCTGCGCTACGTCTTCAGCCGCCAGCTCCAAATCCTGGGCGCCACAATGGGCACCCAGGCCGAGATGAGGCGGGTGGCGAGGCTTGTGGCCGAGGGGAGGCTTAAGTCCGTGGTGGACAGGGTCTTTCCACTCGTCGAGGCGGCCCAAGCGCACGGCTATCTCGCCGAAAGAAGGCAATTCGGGAAGGTCGTCCTCAAGATTTGATCCCCTCAAGCCTCTTCTCCCAGTCTCCGCCCCAAGGCGAGGCCCCGGCCTCCTCCCGGAGCCCGGCCTGGCTCTGGCTCCTCTTCCTTCTGGCTCTCAGCTCCCCCTTCTGGGACCTGGGCCACCCCTTGCTCGAGGTGGACGACGCCCGCTACGCCGAGGTCCCGCGGGAGATGGCCGCGTCAGGGGACTGGCTCACTCCCAGGCTCAACTTCCTGGACTACGTGGAGAAGCCTCCCCTCTGGTATTGGCTGGCCGCGGCCTCCTACAAGGTCTTCGGGGTAAACGAAGCCGCCGCCCATCTGCCCCTGGCCCTCCTCTCGCTTTTAGGCCTGGCAGGCACTGCCTGGTTGGGAGCCTGGCTCTTCTCCTTGCGGGCCGGGATCACGGCGGCGATACTGCTTGCCTCCTCTCCCCTCTACTTTTTCCTCTCCCATCACATCACCCCGGCCCTCCCCCTGGCCGTCTTCCTGCTCC
>CAYLZQ010000081.1:0-7811 GCA_964388045.1 uncultured Elusimicrobia bacterium
CTAAATGCCGAAGAAGAGCCGCGACGGAAATCGCGCCATCACCCGGGAGATCCGCCGGGTGCTCGAGCTTGAGGCGGCCGCCCTGCGCCGCGTGCGCGCCGCGGTGGACGGAGCCTACTCCCAGGCCGTCCGCGCCATGGCCCAATGCCAGGGAAAGGTGATTCTGACCGGGGTGGGCAAGTCAGGCCTGGTCGCCCAGAAGGTAGCGGCCACCCTCTCCTCCACCGGGACCCCGGCCGCCTTCCTTGAGCCGACCGAGGCCCTGCACGGGGGCCTGGGCTTCGTCCAGCGCCAGGACCTGGTGATCGCCATCGGCAAGTCCGGGGAGTCCAACGAGTTGAACGCCCTCCTCCCTCACCTGCGCGCGATCGGGGCCAGGCTCATCGCGATCACCGCAAACCCAAAGTCCACCATGGCCAAAAACGCCCAAATCGTGCTGGCAACTCCGGCCGTGGAGGAGGCCTGCCCCTTGAACCTCGCTCCCACCAGCTCCACGACCGCGGCCCTGGCGGTGGGGGACGCCCTGGCGGTCGCCCTCATGAAGCTGCGCAACTTCAAGGCCGAGGAGTTCGCCCGCAACCACCCGGGCGGCAGGCTGGGCAGGCGATTAACCCTCAAGGTCTCCGACATCATGAGGAGCGGGGAGGACAACCCGGTCGTGCGCCTGGACGACTCGGCGAGCCACATGCTGGTCGCGATCACGCGCTTGAGGGCCGGGGCCGTCTCGATCGTGGACTCGCGAGGAAGGCTCGCGGGCCTGGTCACGGACTACGACATACGCCGGGCCCTGGAGAAGGGCAGAAACATCCTCTCGATGCGGATCGGCCGGATCATGAACCCGCGGCCCATGGCGATCTCCGCCCATGAGCTCGCGGCCAAGGCCGTGGACCTCATGGAAAACCGCAGGAACCCCTTCAACGTCCTCCCGGTCGTGGACCGCAGGCGCCGCCCGGTGGGCATGGTCCAGATACACGACCTGCGCGCCCGCGGGCTTTGAGAGCGCTCCGTCCCCTCCCCCAGCCCATGCCCGTGGACCAGGAGAGCCGCTTCTCCAAATCTCAGATCGTCATCTTAAGCTCCATCGAGTGGGACGCCACCTGGCAGCGCCACCAGATCTTCGCCTCGCAGTGGGCCGCGGCGGGCCACGAGGTCTTCTTCGTGGAAAACACGGGCTTCAGGAACCCCTCTCCGGGGGACCTCCCCCGCCTCTGGAAGAAAGCCCTCCAGCTTCTGTCCGGGAGGACTTCGAGCCCCCACCCGGCCCTCCCGTCCAACCTTCATATCGTGAACCCCCTGGTCCTGCCCCCCACCTGGAAGGGCTTCAGGCGCTTGAACGCCTTCCTCCTGGTGCCCAGGCTCATCGAGGAGCTGCGCGTCCTGGGGCTTCAATCCGCGCCGGTCGCGGTCGCCTACCTTCCGACCGCGACCACCCTGGAGATACTGCGGCACCTATGTCCCTCCTTGACGGTCTACGACTGCGTGGACAACTTCCATGGCCTGCCCTCCCCGCCAAAGGACCTCTCCGAGATGGAGGGGGCTCTGCTGGCGGAGAGCGCCCTGGTGCTGACCACCTCCCGAACCCTCTACCAGGACAAGTCCAGGCTCCACCGCAAGGTGCTGGAACTCCACCATGGGGTCTCGCCCGAGTTTTTCATCGCTCCTCCGAACGGGGGCTCCTTCCGCAGGCTCTGCTACTTCGGGACCCTCTGGCATGCCCTGGACTACGAGCCTGTCCGTGCCCTGGCCGAGGCGGGCTTTGCGGTGGACCTGATAGGCCCCCAGAAGGAGGCCCCGCCGCCGCTTCCGGGAGCGCGCCTGCGCGGGCCGATCTCCTACCATAGCCTGCCCCAGACCCTGGCCTCCTCGGACGTCCTGATCCTGCCCTACACGCAAAGCGAGTACAACCGGGGAGTGGTCCCGGCCAAGATCTACGAATGCCTGGCCACCGGCCGGCCGGTGGTGGCAAGCCCCCTGCCCGCCCTGGAGCCCTTCGGAGACCTCGTCTACCGGGCGCGGACCCCGAGGGAATGGGTGGAAACCGTAAAAAACCTTCCGAAAACGGAGACTGAGGAAAGGCGGCGCGCGAGGCTGAGCCTCGCGCGCGACTACACCCACGAGAAGGTCTTCGCGAGGCTCACCGCGGAGGTCCGCTGGGCTTGGGAAGAGAGGCAAGGGGATTCGCCCCTGGAGGCGCGCCTGGCCCCGCACAAGCCGGGCAAGCACCTGATGGCCTTCCTGAGGGGCTTTACCTGGATCGGTTTCCTCTATGGTTTCGCCAAAGCCTCGACCCTGCTGACCCAGGTCGCGGCCGGGCGCTGGCTGGGCCCCCTCGACTACGGCAAGGCCAACCTCGCGATCGCCGCGGCAGCCTACCTCCAGATCCTGCCCATGATGGGATTCCCCCTGGCCTTGAGCAAGTTCATCGCGAGCGAGCCGCAAGAATCCGAGAAATCCAAGATCATCTCCACGACCCTCCTCACCTTCCTCCTCTGGGCCGGGCTCTGGCTGGCCCTGCTGACAACGGGGCACGACCTGATGGCCCGGAAGCTGGGGATCGGAGGGGCGCTCCTCACCCTGTCGGTCGCCTTCGCCTACTTTACGGCCTTCTACGTGGTGATCTCAAGCCCCCTCCTGGGCCTCAAGCGCTTCGACCACCGGGGGGTCTCGGAAGCCCTCTACGGGCTCTCGGCCCCCCTGATCCTTCTGGCCTTTATGACCCGGGGAAGGCCCACCTACGAAGCCATGATCCTGACCCTCTGCCTGAGCCTGGGCCTGGGCTCCCTCTACTCCCTCTGGGCCCTGCGCGGGTACTTGAAGCCGGTCTTCGACCCGCGGGCCTTCAGGCTCATCTTCCGCTACGCCCTGGTCGCGACCTTGAACCTCCTCGCCGTAGCCTGCGTCCTTGGCCCCGCCCGCCTCATCCTCCACCGCTACGACTCCCCCAGGGAGGTCGGGATCTTCAGCGCCTACTTCACCTCGACCGCCCAGATCAGCCTGGCCCTCCTCTACATGCTCTCGGCCGTGCTCGTGCCCCTGGCCTCCAACCCGGAGGGACAGCGCGAGACCTGGAGGAGTTTTAAGAGGTTGTGCATCCCGCTCTGGCTCGGAGCCTGGAGCCTCTTCGCCCTGAGCGCCTCCCTCGCCCTCTCCCTCTTCGGGCGCAAGTATCCCTTCCACTGGGAATGGGCCTGCCTCTTTGCGACCGCCGCGGCCTTGATCCTCGTCCACGGGATCGTGGCCGCCCTCTACTCCGCGCGCGACTTCGAGGGGCTCTGCGCCTCGGTGACCGGGAGCCTGGTGGCCGGCCTTGGGAACGTGGGCCTGGGGCTCATCCTGATCCCGAGCCTGGGCATCACGGGAGCAGCCCTCGCCCTGGTCGGGGCCTACCTCCTGGGGCTCCTGGCCTACGCTGTCTACGCCCTGAGGTCCAAGCCCCCGGCCACGGCATGAGCGAATGCCACGGGGCAAGGCCCCTGCAAAGGCCCCTCCCCTGGCTGTTCCTGGCCCTTGGGGTCTTCCTCCTTTATGGGGGCCGAATCGCGCAACTCGGATTTTACCACGACGATTGGATCCTGCTTTCCTTCTTTCGCTCGGCTGGGGGAAGCTTCTCTTCGCAACTCAAGTTCCTTCTTGAAGCCCAGCCCACGCATCTTTACCGGCCGCTCGATCCCTTGCTCTGGACCGCAGGTTACCACTTCTTCGGCTTAAACCCTCTTCCCTGGCAGACGACGCTGCTGCTGATCAACCTGCTTCTGGGCTATGCCGTTTATCTTCTCTTCCAGCGATACCGGCTTTCGCCGGCTTTGGCGGCCCTGGCCGCCCTCCTCTACCTCGCCTATCCCAACAAGGACGCCGCTCTCTACTGGCCCATGGCCCTGGTCAATTCCTTCTCCCTCGGAGCCTTTCTTTGGGCCTATGTCCTGCATTTGGACTTCGTGGCGCGGGGAGGCAAAGTCCGGCTCTGGGCCTCCTGCGCCCTTTTTTTGGCGAGCCTGGCCGCTTACGACCAATGCCTCCTGATGCTTCCCATCTGGCTCCTGCTCCCGGATGCCATTCAAGACGACCTTAGGCGCAAGCGCCTCCTTCAAAGCCTGGCCGCAGCCGTTCTCGCGCTCTCGGTCTTCGGGCTCTACAAATTCGCGCTCCTTCCCTGGCTGGGATTCGAGTACAACAAACGCTTTGTCTTCTCCGCGAGCCGCTTCGCCACCGTGTATCTGGCCGGGCTCAACGCCTCCCTGGGCCCGGGCCTCATCCGCTACGTCCTGAGCCAGGCTTTCAGCGCCTTCCAAGAAGCTCCGATCGCTGCCGCCCTTTCCGCCCTGCTCCCCTGGCTTGTAAATTTTCTGGACGGCTCCGAAAACCTCAGGCAGCCCGAAAAAGCCCTGGGGAGACTGGGCGCCGCTCTCTTCCTCCTCGGCTATCTTCCCTTGGCCGTCTCAGACTACACTCCCAACCCCTTCAACCATGAAAACAGGCTCAACCAGGTTCCCTGCCTGGGCCTTGTGGCTGCCGCCTGCGGCCTCTGGCTGCGCCGCGACTGCCTGAAATCGGCCAAGTCCGCGGCCTGCGTCCTGGCCGGCCTGTTCCTGGCGGCCCATGTCTCGTTCGCCAAGCACTGGGCGGAGTCCTATAAGCGGCAAATTTCGATCTTGGAGACCGTGCGCCGGGAACTGCCCTCCTGGCCCCAAGGCGCGATCCTCCTCATCCGGATGCCGGAGCGTTATGTGGCCGGCAAGGCGCCGGTCTTCGACGCCGCCTGGGACATCTCAGGGGCCATCCGCCTCCGGACAGGAGAGGCCTCCCGGCGGGCCGACGTGGTGAGCCCGCGCTTGAGCTACGGGCCCGGCGGAGTGGTCCTGGATTCAGGACTCCGCCTTCCCTACTCCTCCTTAAGGCTGCTCGACGTGGAGCGGGGAAGGGTCGAACCCGTCGGCTATCAAGACCTCCGCCGGATGCCGCCTCCCCTCTGATTTTGGTATAATCGCAGGTCCTCGATGTCCTCCCCGGTCCCCTGCCCTGAGCTCAGCATCGTGATTCCTTTCCTGAACGAGGAGCAGGGCCTGCCGCTTCTGCGCCGGAGCCTGGCGGCCCTTTCGGAGCTGCCCGAGGGCTGGGAGCTCGTCTTCGTGAGCGACGGCTCCACGGATGGAAGCGTCCCCATGATCGAGGAATGGGCCTCCCAGGACAAGCGGGTCAAGCTCGTGGTCTTTACCAGGAATTTCGGGCACCAGAGCGCCATATGCGCCGGGCTTGACTTCGCCGCAGGCCGCTACGTGGGCATCATGGACGCGGACCTCCAGGATCCTCCCGAGGTCCTCCTGCAGATGTACCGCGAGGCCTGCCAAGGCGGATGGGACGTGGTCTACCACGCCCGGGTCCGCCGCCAGGGATCATGGCTCAAGCGCCTGGGCTACCGAGCCTTCTACTCCCTCTACCGGCTCCTGGCCGAAAGCCCCGTCGCCGCGGACAGCGGGGATTTCTGCGTGCTCAGCCGCCGGGCCGTCGAGGCCTTGAGAGCCCTGCCCGAACGGGTGCGCTTCGTGCGGGGCCTGCGCTCATGGCTCGGCCTGCGCTCCAAGGCCTTCCCGGCCAGCCGACCGGACCGCGCCGCCGGAAAGGCTCAATATTCCTGGGCGAGGCTCCTGGCCCTGGCGCTCAATGGACTGACCTCTTTTTCAGCCAGGCCGCTCAGGCTGGCTACCCTGAGCGGGTTCCTCCTCTGCAGCCTGGCCATGGGGCTCGCCTGCGTCTATTTGTCGCTCTGGCTTTTCTTCGGCATCCACCAGAAGGCTCCGGGCTTCACCACCATCGTGCTTCTCCTTCTCTTCCTCAACGGCCTGCAATTCCTGATGCTGGGCATCATCGGGGAATACGTGGGCCAGACCTTCCTGGAGGTCAAGGCCAGGCCCACATACCTCGTTGACAGGACCGTCAATCTAGAGATGGCCGCCCCCCTGGAACCCTCCAGCCGCAAGCAGCCATGAGGCCGGAGTACGTCGCCCAATACGAGGAACTGGAAAGGAAACACTGGTGGTGGCTGGCGCGGCGGCGCATCCTCGGCTCGGTCCTGGAAGAGCTGCCGATTGTCGCCTGCCCGGGCCGCAAGCCAAGGCTCCTGGACATCGGCTGCGGGGCGGGCCTGAACCTCGCGGCCTTGAGCGATAATTTCGAGTGCGCGGGCTTGGAGCCTGATCCGGTTTTGGCCCGGGCCGCCCAGGCAAACAGCGGGGCCGCCATCCACGCCCTGGACTTGGCCCAGGCCCAGCGCTCCCAGCCCCTGGGAGATCAGGGATTCGACTGCATACTCCTCTTGGACGTGATCGAGCACATGGACGACGACCTGGGAGCCCTGCGCGCGGCCAAAGGCCTTTTGTCCCCCGGAGGCCTTCTCCTCGTCAATGTCCCGGCCCTGCCGCGGCTTTGGTCGGTCCATGACGAAGCCAACGGCCATAAAAGGCGCTACTACCTGCCCCAACTCCGGGAACTCATAAGCGCGGCAGGGCTCGAACTCCTCTCCCTGCGCTACTGGGGGAGCCTCCTGGTCCCCCTGGCTTATGCGGAACGCCGCCTTCAAAAGCGGCCGGATCCAGCCCGCTACCACGTGCCCCTGCCCCATCCCCGGGTCAATCGCATCCTTGAAGGCCTGGTCGTGCGGGAATACCTGTGGACCAGGCGCCTGCGCCTGCCTTTCGGGCTCAGCCTTTTCGCGGCAGCGCGCGTCAAAAGCTGAAACATGGCTTTAATCCTCCTGCTGCGCCCCCCCTCGGTCTTTTCCCGCTCCAGCACCAGCGCGCCAGTGGCCATGCCCTTGGGGATCGCCTACCTGGCCTCAAGCCTGCGCGAGCGCGGGCACCAAGCGCTGGTCCTCGACGCCCTGGGCGAGGACATCAACCATATCGGCACTTCCTACAGCCCCCACGTGCTCTACCGCGGGCTTTCCACGCAGGCCATCCTTGAGAGAATCCCGGCGCGCCTGGACGCGCTCGGGGTCACCACCATGTTCTCACAGGACTGGCCGCACGTGGAGGACCTGATCCGGGCCATTCGCCGCGAGTTTCCCCGCCTTCCTCTCATCCTGGGAGGCGAGCATGCCACTGCCGCCAGCGACTACATCCTGGACTCCTGCTCCGCCGTCCCCTACGTGGCCCTGGGAGAGGGAGAGGAGACCTTGGTCGAATTCGCCGACTTTCTGGATGGGAAGAGGGAGATCACGGACGTCCCAGGGCTCCATTTCAGGCTGGCCAGCGGCGCTCTGGTCAAGAACCCGCCCCGCGCCAGGATCCGCGTCGTGGATGACCTCCCCTGGCCGGCCTGGGACCTCTGCGACCTGGAGCCCTATTTCGAGACAGGGGAAGGCCATGGGGTCGAGCGCGGGCGCAGCATGCCGCTTCTGGCCACGCGGGGATGTCCCTACCAGTGCACCTTCTGCTCCAATCCCGGCATGTGGACCACGCGCTACGTGATGCGCTCGGTTCCCAAGGTCCTGGATGAGATCGCCTATTATCAGCGGCGCTATCAGGCGGAGAATATAGATTTTTTCGACCTGACGGCCATCGTCAAGAGGGACTGGATCCTGGAGTTCTGCCGGCAGATCAAAGAGCGCCGCCTCAGGCTGAGCTGGCAGCTCCCGAGCGGGACGCGCTCCGAAGCCCTAGACGGCGAAGTCCTCGGCGAGATGGCTTCCTCCGGATGCCTCAACGTCACCTATGCCCCCGAGAGCGGCTCCGAGGACACTCTCAGGGAGATCAAGAAGAAGGTGTCTTTGCCCAGGCTCTATGAGTCCATCCGCCAAGCCAAGCGCCAGGGCATAT